>JAAZCB010000424.1 GCA_012513545.1 Clostridiaceae bacterium | reverse complement strand
CGGGATGCCTGACGGACCTATATACGTAAAAGCATATGCAAAGGATACTTCAGGCAATGTTAGCGATTCCTCTTTGACAGCGCCTTATGTACAGTACATAATTGATCAGACTGCGCCTGCAAAACCTGCAGGGCTTAGAGCCGAACCATCTTCAGGATACATTACTCTATACTGGGAAAAGGGACAGGAGAATGACCTTGCTTCATACAGGCTGTTTAAATCCCAATCCCTGTACGGACAGTATTCGTTATTATATGATAAGTTGACATCTTTAGGTTACAGAGACCGTGCGGTAGAAAAAGGAGTTACATATTATTATAAGATATCGGCTGTTGATGTAACCGGAAATGAAAGTGAATTATCAGAGGCAGTGAGCTCTGAAATTACCGCCGATACCGAAGCACCTGAAATATTGAGTGTTTATCCGGCTAATGCTTCTACCATACCGGCAAATCCGACAGTAAGTGTATTGGCATCAGACAATTATAAACTTGACAGTATTAAAATGGAGTTTAGAAAAAACACTTCAGATGAGTGGAACGAAATTGATGTAAAGAAGCTCAAAGAATACAGCGAGGTAGCAGTATTTAACTGGAATACAAACGGACTTTCAGAAGGGGAATATCAGGTTCGCTTTATTGCAAGAGACCTTGACGGCAATGAAAGTGTTCCTAGGATTGTTACATACTTACTTAATATTGAGCCTCCTGCAAAACCTGTACTGAGTGTAATTCCTGGAGGTTTTAAAGCCGAACTGACATGGACATCAGGAAATGAAACAGATCTTGCCGGCTTCAGAGTATATCGCAGTACAGTGTCAGGTACCGGCTACAGAATGATTAAAGAGACAACCGGTACTGAATATACAGATGAAAATCTGATTCCGGGGCAGGTATATTATTACAAGGTACAGGCATTGGATATTTACCGCAATGAAAGCTGGAGTGATGAAGAATTTGTTGAGCCGACAGCGGAAGATCTTGAAAAGCCTGTTGCTGTTGCAGGCAGTGACTGTACTGCTGTTGTTGGAAATGAAATAATGTTTGACGGAACGTCCTCTTCGGATAATGATCGCATAGAGAGCTATTTATGGAATTTCGGAGATGGCTCTGCCCATGCAGTAACAGCGCAGCCAAGACACACTTATATGGCTGTTGGTACATATACCGTTACCATGGCAGTTTATGATCCCTCAGGGAACAGTGCACAAGATTCACTTACTGTAACAGTTCGTGATCCTCAGCAGGTTGGAACATTGGAAATACGTGTGCTTGACGATTCCAGCGGAGCACCTGTTTCAAACGCAAGTATTTATGTATTAATGCCTGATAATACTCCGTACAGAGCCGTAACTGATAATCAGGGCATAACAAAAATCATCGGAGGTATGGGGGAATATAAAGTCGCTGCCTACAAGGATGATTATAAACCGGCTGCAGCAACTGCAAGCATTATACCGGGACAAACTGCTCTTGCTACACTAAGGCTTGTAAGGGGGCCTGTTATAGTAGGAAACTTGACTGTACAGAGAATGACGCTTGACCAGATAAAAGCGGCGGGAATCGACCCGGCTGACCCTGCCAATCAGAGCGTATACAAATATGAAATTTCTATGGCCTTCAGCGAAGAACCTGTTGATTTTCTGGTAAACGGAAGGGGAGAATTTATTACCTGGTCACCGCTTATCATACGTGATGAAAAGCGTCAGGTTACTCATGTTGCATATCCTGGGGCCATAGCATATCCCGATTATCCTCAGGTTAAACCCACACTGGCATACATGGTTGTTCCCGTACAGGCTTCATGGCTCAAAGAGTTTTTTGAAGTAAGCCTTGTGCTTGAGAATACTGCTGATGCACAGTTTGTAGTAGAGGATTCAACAGCAGAGTTAAAACTTCCTTCAGGACTGTCTCTTGCCAAGAATCAGAATTATATGAAGAAAATCGGATCAATAGAAGGCGGACAGAAGACAGAGGTGAAGTGGATAATCAGCAGCGACAAAAAGGGCCTTTACAATCTTGAAGCTGAGTTTAACGGCATATTAAAGCCCTTTGATGCACCTATAAAAGCAATATTCCGTACAGCCCAACCATTCAAGGTATGGGGCGAAGATGCTGTCACCATGCACATAGAAGCTGACGACTGGGCATATGCCAATGAGGAATACTTATTTAGAATTGGTATGGAAAACGTATCGGATGCACCTTTATATAACATGAATTTTACTGTAAATGAGGGGCAGAATTATACTTTTGCAAAGGGTCAACAGCTTACTAATTCTGTAAATGAACTGAAGCAGGGAGATACAGTGTGGTATGATTATTACCTCATACCTGAGGTTGATGGACAGCTGGATCTTTCAAAAACTGTAAGCATAAATTCGGCTACCGGTGAGCTTAATGCAAATACAACATTCAAGGCTTTGCCTGCTCCTCTTTCTGTAAGCACGGAAATTCAGAATATTGTAATTGACAGTGAGGGAACTTATACCTTTGAGATATGTGCTAATATTTTTAATAAAAAGTCGTACATAGTTAACAATGTAAAAGCAGAGCTTGCCTGGGACAGTTCCTGTGACATGCAGCTTATTGACGGTACTACCATTATTGACGCAGGCAACATTATACAACATGATATATTTAACACATATCCGAAGGAAGTTGTTTGGAAAGTAAGATATACACCTTCAGAAGACAATTTGTTCCCCGGATATACAATTAAGGTTTGGGGAGATAATGCAAGGCTTAAGACCATATCCGAAAGCTTGCCGAGTTTTATCAATTTTACCGTGAGTATGCCGGAGATTGTTAAAGCAACTGAAGAAGGATATGAGCCGGAGGAAATTTTAGTGACGGCTACAGTTTTTAATACTACTGAGTCTACAAAGAAATTT
>JAAZCB010000005.1 GCA_012513545.1 Clostridiaceae bacterium | reverse complement strand
CATTATGAAACAATCTGTAATCATAAAAAACAATGTCGATCTTATTATGGGAGCCTCATGCCCAGAAGATAAAAAAATAGAGCGGGTTCTATAGAATATGAATAGCCAATAAAATCGATAATATAGCCAACTAGCCAAATCGGGTGTCCAAGCAACTTGTTGATCTGGATAACAATCTAAAAGAACATAGACATGTTTCCATGTTCTGGATGGCTCGAGTCATTTTTTATGATGTCAGTTACCAATTTTGGTATCTGACGTAAGTGGGAACAGGTCAACGACTTTTTTTGCGTTTTCGAGGTATGAGGGAACACAGCAATGTTTTTGTCTGTTCGTGAGAACATATCAATAAATGTTGCATTAATTATTCAGTTCGCCACCTATTAGGTTTATTAATTCCTCTTTATGCCTTCCGATTGAAATATTATCAAGATAAAATCTACCTGAGCATATTAACCAGATCACCTTATCAATTTTATACGGTGTAATCTCTGTATCAATCTCTTTGCAGTCCTCAGCCATTCGCACTATCGCCTCAAAAACCGATATTGGTTCTTTGGAAGATAATCCTGCCCCAACAAACACTTGAATCAGGTGAACATCAGGCTTTGGGTAGTTTGTGTATCCTAATTCTTTAAGACAGTCGCAAGCCAATGCAAAACCTAAACCACTAATCTTTGTTGAGATAAGTAATGGCATTGCCATCCTTGTCAGAAGATTATAATCAAATTTAGCCACGAAACTTTTGAAGTCTTCAATATCCTTAAAGTCAGACATAAACTTTGCAGCATCCACGATTGACCTAGTCCATTTATGCCAGCTATTGAAATTATTATCCGCACTAGTAACATCAAAATCATATCGGAATTTCTGGTACAATTCCTCTACATCATACTGACTGATGCGTTCTAAGTCAAAATCATACAGGATACTTTTAATACGCTCTCTTCGTTCCTGATATTTGATTACATTAGGCATCCTCTGATAGTTCTGGGCAGAATGAATTATCTGCTCAAACACATCTTCCAAGGTGCTGAAATCCTTGCGGTCTCCCACAAAGTATTTATTCAATTCATCCTTGGTGATCTGCTCTGGTTTTATTTCATGTAAATATCGGTAAGCAGTCCTATATACTATTTGGTTCTTTACCTTTATATCCATTCTACTGCCTCACCCCAACATACTTACTGTAAATGCATTCCTAAAACCAACACTCTTAATTGGTCTAATTTGTCAATCCTTAACAAGACTTCTGCCTAAAAAATCTCAGCCTGAATTTCTGTGAGGTCATTTCTAATTTCAAGCAATCTTCTAGTCATCTCATCATTGGATTTAATCATACCCTGAACACTATCGCGACTCGTTTTCAACTGGGTGCTTATTTCACCATACGCATCAAATATTCCATTTAACTCATTACTGTATTGACTTTCAATGTCAGAGGCGATATCAATGAAAGACTGTCTGTATTTCAATTGCGCCTGTTGAATTTTTTGAACCTTCTTATGATCATCAACAGTTTCTTTAACATCAAATAATAAACCAAGGACGCTAGTAACAGGCCCTAAAACCTTAGCGAAATTACCGATATTCTTTGCTATATTAACTGCTTGCCAAGGTTTGAACTTATAACCAATTTTCCCACCCACAGCTAAAACAACCTTATGGATTTGTGATCCAGAGGCTTCTGTTGATTTAATAAAGAACTTCGCTGATGCGGCTCCTTCTTTTGTTACCATACCAATAGTCTTGCCTGTAATAGATTCCACTACGCTTTTTATTGATTCAAACTGAGCACGGCTAATCTTTGTTTCCTGACTCTCGAAAATACGTTTTTTACCATCGTATGAAGAGTTTATCGAGTTGAAGAAGTAACTCGCTGTTCCGCTGTTCATTACCTCTTCTACTTCAGAATTTAGTTGATCCATGCTTTTTTCGCATAGAGTTGCAAGTTGGGAATTAATATTTTCACAAGATGTCGTAACCAATTCATTGATATCATCTTCTGTATAATCAATGTCTTCAACTCCAATCATACGTGAAAGCTCGTATGCCTTATCAGTGATAGGCTTAAGTCCACGCCTGATGATATTATGAGCATCTATCCCCATTTGATTACGCTGCTGATCAATTTTCTTTTCGATTCTTGACAGCAATGAACTATAAGCACGATTTGCATCATCTTCAATTACCTTTTGGGATATATCATCAATTGAAGCCTTTAAAACCATTACAGGCGTATCCAATTTGCCAAGCAAACCCTTTTGATGTATAAATGCATTCAATCTTTTAATAAAATCCTCGAAATGGCTATATTCAATAAGTTCAACATTATTTTCATCCACCCCATCTTTATAATCCTTTGCGTCCAAAAAACTGTAAGAAAATTCACTTATGGAATGAGGAACAATAGCCCTGTTCAATGAAAAAGAATAGTTATCAACCAGCTCATCATATTCTCCTGCTTCTTTCGACATCTTGTTGACTATAAGAAACATCTTCCCTGCATATCCTACATCGAATGCCCATTTTTCAAAATCCTGCTTTGTATACTGGTTAAACAAATCGCTTGTAATACAGTATATCAATAGATCTGATTTCTTTATCATTTCGATGGTTCTTGTATCGTGCTCTGGATTTTCTGTATATAATCCCGGTGTATCAGTTAGAGTAACTCCATTCCAGTTATAATCAGCTGTATAGCTCGTTGCAATGTCAGAATCTATTTCAATATCCTTATTTGAAGTAAGAGCAGAAATGATTGTTGATTTTCCTGCTGTATATTGGCCGATAAAAACAACTCTTATTTTATCTTCTTTGGCTATTGCTTCTAACTGTTCATTCAATTTCTGGGCATCTTCTGCATAACCAGCCTTGGTGTATAGTTTTAAAATTTCACTTTTGCCAGCCTCTATACGGCCGGCAAGCTCAGTGGTTTTAAATTTGACACTATCGCTCATAATCTCATACCTCTCTTAGTTAATTATAACTTTATCTGCAATAATCCCATCAAGTCCATCGGTATCAAGCTTTCCGTTGTTCTTTCTTTGAATAGTGATAGTTCCCTTAATGGATGCGAAACGCGCCAGATTAGAACCATGTGCGCGGAATTAGAGAGCCACCTGCGCGGGATCTGAGAGCCACCTGCCGCGTGGTATAGAGCCATTGAATTAAACATCCTGTAAGATCAAATAACTGTCAAAAGACAGAATAGAGCTTACGGAGGTTTAAAATGTCAGACTATTTATCCATTGTGAGGGCCGTGTACAGCGGCCTGAGCCAGAGAGAGGTGGCGAAAACACATCAGGTATCCAGAAATACCGTTGCGCTACTTCTACGGCAAGCAAAATCGT
>JAAZCB010000423.1 GCA_012513545.1 Clostridiaceae bacterium | reverse complement strand
TGATATAATCAGTTTTTTTGAATACTGCATCTATGAAATTGAACCGGAGCTTGAAAAGGAAAACATCAGAATATCAACAGTACACGAGCTTTCAGCCTTCAGGTTTGTAAATGTTGATCGTGAAAAGTTCAGGAGAGTTGTACTTAACATTATTGAGAATTCCAGAAAATACATGAATAAAGACCACGGCATAATTGATATTTTACTAAGAGAGACTACTTCCAGCATTATAATTGAAATCCGGGACAATGGTGCAGGTATAGCACAAAAAGACCTTCCCAATATATTCGACAGATTCTACCGTGCCGATTCAGCACGTGAAGTTATGAGAGGAAGCGGTCTTGGTCTTGCTATTGCTAAACAGATAATCGAAGGCATGGAAGGCAAAATCTGGGCAAGGAGCAGTACCGGTGAAGGAACAAGCATATTGATTTCGCTTAAAAAGTATGATAACGGGGGCAACTTATGAAAAGAATAATTGTAGTTGAAGACGATCCGAGTATAGCTGAACTTCTTCAGGATTATCTTGAAGTAAACGGTTTCGGGGTTACCATATGCGGCAATGGAATTGACGGACTTAAAGCCATAAACGAAAATGATTACGATCTAATAATATTGGACGTCATGCTGCCGGGTCTTGACGGCTTTGAGATATTGAAGAGCATACGGGACGAAAAGAACGTCCCTGTGCTTATTGTATCAGCAAAAAAGGAAGAGCTTGATAAAATAAGAGGGTTAAGACTTGGAGCCGATGACTATATAACAAAGCCCTTCAGCCCCGGTGAACTGGTGGCAAGGGTTAATTCGCATATTGCAAAATATGAAAGGTTTAAAACCAAATTCGGAAATGGAAACAATTCATCCAGTTCTATTCTTAGTATTCGTGGACTTGAAATACATAAGGATTCCAGGCGTGTATTTGTAAACAACAAGGAAGTCAATATGACGCAAAAAGAGTTTGAGCTCTTGTTATTCCTTGCTCAGAACCCTGACAGGGTATATGGAAGAGACGAGCTTTTCGATAAGATCTGGGGCTTTGATTCCCTTGGTGATGCTGCCACTGTAACGGTCCATGTTGCACGTATACGCGAAAAGATAGAATCCACTCCCTCAGATCCTCAGTATATAGAAACCGTCTGGGGAGCCGGTTACAGGATGAAACGTTGAGCTCAAAAACCAGGCTGTTTTTTTAAGCTATGTAAATCATGGGATTCTATATTGCTACCTGCATGACTTTTTATCCTATATTGCTGCTTTATTAAAGCACTCACTAAAAATATTACTGTTCACATACAAACACTGATATTTTGCGAATTTAATTTCATATTGAATGCTATCTTTATTGCGATAAAGATTTTACATTGTGCTTCAATATAAAGGAAATCCAGGCTTAATTACTGCTATCTCTTAAGATTCTTATCAGAGTTTATCTACAGCAACCCAAGAATATCCATCAATCTACTAATGCTCACTGCCGCTTCTGCGCGGGTTGTATAACTTTGTGGTTTAAACGATCCATCTTCATAACCTGTCAATAAATCCATCATATATGCTTCAAGTATTTTTTTCCTGGCCCATTCGCTTATTTCCTTTTCATCTGTATACTCTTTTGGCTCTTTTAACTTAAGCTCCTCGGCGTTTCTACCCATAAAATACTCAAATGACTGAATTAATATAGTAGCCATTTGCTCACGTGTTATATTATTATCAGGTGAGAAATGTTTCTCATCCGTTCCAAGAACTATTCCTGCTGCATACGCATTTTTAATGGCAGTTGTATACCACGCATTCTCAATGTCAGTAAAAGGAATGTTCTTATTTTCTTCTCTTATACCTAATGCACTTACCAGCATTGTTACAAATTGGGCTCTGTTTACATTGCAGTCAGGCAAAAAACTATTGTCGTCCATTCCCATGACAATCTGCCTGGAAGCCAACATTTCTATCTTATCTTTAGCCCAGTGATTTTTTATGTCCTTAAATGTTTTGTCATACTCTATAACAACATAAGCTGAAGAAGCATTTACATTAAAGTTAATTATATTGTCTTTATTCATTCTTCCAACCGAGTATTCCCATTTCATGCTATTATCACTGAAGCAAAAGACACCCACTCTATTTTTTTTGCTTGCAGTTTTTTCATCAAATCCTATATCTGCATTTACAGCTTCATAAAAGTCCAATACTTCAATGCCCTCTGAAAACATTTTAAAACTATATACATCCGATAAAGATTTCGCATCAAGAATCATCTTACCGGAATACACCTGTTCAAACGGAACTCGTTTTATATAGACTTCCATCCCTTTATTATTGCCTTGTACAATATTAATTTTATCGATAGAAAGCACTATTCCCTCTGCTCTTAATTTCAGCAACTTATTACTTGAGCCAAGTAAATTTATGAATTCTTTCGATAAATGAATCTCATATTCACTGATTTTCTCTTCAGATTTCGCATCTATCTCAACAAATTCTGCATCATCAATACTAATACCGGAATAATCAGAGCTTGTTTTAATTACCATTTTTTTCTCGTTATCCGATAGTGTCACTATTGTTTTAACAAAATGACTTCCTAAGTATTCTACTGATGAATTTTCAACCGGTGCAGCAGGACTTTCTATAAAGGGTAACTCAATATCCCTGCCTCCGCCACCGGAATTTCCGCCTTTTTTTGTCTCCTGTTTAATCTCGTCTTCTTTCTCCTCAGGTTCCACAGGATGAATAACCTCGGGTACAATTACATAATTATATGTACTAATACCGCTTACTGCACCATTTTTATATGATAAAGCCTTTACTGTTGTATTCTTGTCAACCTGTATAACACTTTCAAATTTCCCTGCCGGTGTTACCAGTAAAGCACTGTCAAGTAGAGAAGGTTCACTACCGTCTAACGTATAATATATGAATGCACCCTCTGTTTTTGATAAGAGTGTTATTTTCTGGCTTCCAGTATATGTGCCCGATTCCATACTTGAATATGGAGCCTCGGGACGTATGTACACAAATTCTTCGCAAACCTTCCGGCTTCTTTTATCATCTTCATCTAGAACAATAACTCCATACTTTCCGACATCCGTCACCTTTAAATCCACATAAGCCTGTCCATATACAACTTCCGCCACTGTTTCATTGACCAGGTTTTTCCTGTAATCCAATACCTTCAGCGTAACAGGAGTATTTAACGATCCGTTATACTCTCCCCTGTAGTTATATGCTGTTATATCAACTGGTATGTTGTACGGGATGCTAGTGCTGCAAATTCCTATATTTGTCTTATATAGAGGATTTTCCACCAATTTTTTTGCATTAATAATACCTGAACCATAATACTTGTCAAAGCCTTCCTCACCTAAATCAGAAGTCCCCTTTTGAAGATAGTATTCGATTTTTGAAGCTCTCATTTCACCTGTCATATCCTTCAAATACTTGCCATATTGTACCTCTTTAGCTGATGATAAAATTATTGCAGCAAGCCCCGACGCAAAAGGTGCAGACATTGATGTGCCATTATAAAAGGTATATCCGTCCTGAATTCCATCCTGCACATCAATCTCTATTGGATAGGTACTTATTATTCGGTTACCCGGAGCAACAAGATCAGGATTTAAACCTGAAAATTCGCATAATTCATTATTTTGATCTGTCGCTCCGACTGCAATTACTTCAGGATATTCTGAAGGGTAACTGAATGTCTGGCTGCCGCCTCCGCATGCGGCAATAACTACAATTCCCTGACTCCTTGCATATCGTATGGATTCATGTAAATAAGGCTCATCAGCTGTAACACCGACACTTAAGTTTATTATATCCGCACCATTCTGTACTGCATATATTATTCCATCTGCAATATGATCAGACCACCCAAGTCCGTTGACGTCCAAAACCTTAACAGGCATTATTTTCGCACCGCTTGCAACACCTGCGATACCTTCACCGTTATCTTTAACAGCCGCAGCAATTCCTGCAACGTGAGTTCCGTGACCGTTATCATCAAATGGGTCGTTATCAACATTAACATAATCGTATCCAAGCACCCTGCCATTTTTCTTAACTATACTCTCAGCCAGATCCGGATGATTATAATCAACGCCTGTGTCAATTACTGCAATCACTATATCCTTAATTTTTTCAGTATTTACCATTTTCCATGCATATACCATCTCTGTAACAGTAATGCCCCACTGCTGTCCGTTTATATTATAAGGATCCTCTGATGTATATACCGAGGTATAAACTGAATCGGATACCGATTCAAAATCACTGTTATCGTCATAGCTTCCAATGGTTTTTGCCCTGTACGAAGGTCCTGCATACTCTACAAGCGGATTATTTTTCAAAACACCAAGAACATGTTGAACGTCCACACCTTCAGACAGGTCAATGGTCACGAAACCTAATTCACTATTATATTTGTATGATTTTATAGAGATGTTTGGGGTCAGGGAATCAATTTTAAAATCTATATTCTCATTTAGTTTTATGACAATCCTGTTTTCCGAAGAATTATCCTTTAGTGCCTTGCCTTCAGACAAGCATGTATTTCTTTCACCTTCGCATTTTGTCTTTACAGATTCCTCGGTACTGCTAAATGTTTCATCCTCCTGTATAACCGGTTCAACTTCTGAAAGATCAGTAATAATTGATAATTTAGCAAATACAGTACTACTGTGTGAGAATAACAAAACAAAAATAATGATTTTCACAAATATTGCTTTCCACATGTTGTTTATCAATTCATTTCCCCCCAAAAATTAATCTCTAAGCAGGATTTCATTTCCATTTTGTTTATGTAGCGTTTCATAGACTTTGACTTCTGTAATAATCAATGTCAGCATATTAGACTTGCTATGAGACGATACTTATCTATAAATTCTATATAAATCAAAAGTTCTTTATTTTGTAATTATTGCACCACATTCTTTTACATCACAATTATATAATATTTTGCATAATTCCCTATGTAAATACTTTTTTTTATAAAAAAAGCATTTCAATGTAAGTATATCACAATAAAGACAAGGAATATTGATTTATAGTGTTTTTTTTGCAAAATATATTCTATTGTGTATAAAATTATAGCACACTATTGTTAGTAAAATACATAATCGATGTCTAATTCTATGTCAAATTAAAAAAAATGTTAAGATTTTATAAGATTTTATGAGATATTTTCGCCCGCTTCGTATTTTGTAATCTGACTGAATAAAGCTCTAATATCAATCCTTAGGGAAATGGCTCATAAATGAACAAAGCCTTATGGAATAGACCATAAGGCTTTGATATAAATCTGGCAGCGACCTACTTTCCCGGGACGTCGCCATCCAAGTATCATCGGCACTGAGAAGCTTAACTGCCGTGTTCGGTATG
>JAAZCB010000422.1 GCA_012513545.1 Clostridiaceae bacterium | reverse complement strand
TTATAAACGGCTGATATTATTTATGTGGAAAATTATTCAAATTAAACAATTAATATTTAAAGAAATTTTGAGAAAACGTGAGAAAATCTAACTTAATAGTGTCCAGTTTTTCGAGAAAAGCCCATTTGGAACCATAGTTGATATTCTGGACAATAAATAATAATATTCTCTATTCCGGTGTAGCAGGGCTTACTATTCCTCGAACGCCATCACTAATCTTCTTGCCTTTTAAAACCTGTGCTGCAATCCTAAGGTCTTCAATCCGACCATTTGTACAACTCCCAATGTATACCTGATCAACTTTTGTTCCCGTCATTTCATTTACGGTTCTAACCTGATCCGGCTTGTATCCAAAGGTAACCATTGGTTCTAAATTTGATAAGTCGTACTCATATACTTTTTCGTAAACAGCACCTTCATCTGATCTCCACTCAGAATACTTTTTTACAGCATCTTCTTTAGTTTTAAAATCATCCTTTATAAAATCCCATAAATAATCTACTGTTGTAGCATCGGGATAACAAATTCCACATGTTCCACCAGCTTCAATTGCCATATTACATAAGGTCATTCTAGATTCCATTGACATCTCATCAACAATAGGACCTGTAAACTCTATAACCATATTAGTAGCACCATTTACGGTTAATTCTTTTATTACAAAAAGAATTACATCCTTAGCATATACACCCGGTTTTAATTTTCCGTTTAGTACTAACTTTATAGTCTTAGGAAAATGGAAAGCACATACTCCTTTTAGTATTCCCACTTCTAAATCTGTAGTCCCAACCCCTGCAGCAAAAGCTCCAAAAGCTCCATGGGTGCAAGTGTGAGAATCCCCCATTATTATGGTGAATCCGGGTCTTACAAATCCTTTTTCAGGGAATATAGCATGGCACACTCCGTTACGTCCAATATCAAAGAAATCCTTAATCTCATGCTTTCTTGCCCAATCACGCATTATTTTCCCCTGCTGTGCTGTTTTGCTGTCCTTTGCAGGTGTTACATGGTCAATTACTGCTTTGATCTTATTCGCATCAAAAACCCTGTCCATCCCTCTTTTTTGTAAATCAGTTATGGCTATAGGTGTCGTAATCTCATGACAAAATACTGCATCAAGCTTTAACACATGCGTATCCGGGAAGGGCATATTAACCCTGTGTGCATCAAATATTTTTTCAGCTATTGTTTTATTCATACAAACCACCCTTTATTATTTATTCCGTAATTCATAATGATTCGGTAATTGACAAATATATTATTGCCTTTTTTAAATATATGTTTTAATCCTCAAATAAATATATATTTGATTAACATGTTATCATTATAATATTTCTTATAAAATATTACTTCCTAAAATATATCTAAAATATATTGAATTTTTAATGATTATTGACCTTTTAGGAATGCTTAACATTGAATGTTGTGGAGAATGGCGATTATTGCATCGTTCCCTATTTCACTTACGTCTTTATCGGTTATACTTATATCAATACAATCACAAGAACTAAAACGGCAGTAAATAACAGGCCTTAACCAAGGCTTATCTCAGTTAAGACCTATTATCAATATAAGTCTATTATAAAAGTATTCTAATCCTGTGTTATAATAACTGTTTTTGTAGCACCATCCCAGCCTACATCTGCGCCAAAACTTTCGGCTACTGCACGAGCTGGTACCAAAGTCCTTCCATTAACTATTTGAGCTGGTACATCTAATTCAATTTCGTCGCTATTTTTTTTCAGTATATTATCGCCTATTTTTAAAACAATTGTTGTTTCTAATTTTATTGAAGTGACTGTTTTTGTTGCATCATCCCATAAAACAGTTGCCTCCATAGCTTCAAATATTGCACGCAAAGGCACAAGTGTACGTCCTTCTTGTATAATTGGAGGTTGGTCAAACTGAATCTGCTTTCCGTTTAATAAAACTTTAATTGGATTCTCCAAACTTCCTGTACCATTAATAGCAAGGGTATACTCATAGTCACTATGATTAAAATACCCACCACTCTCAACTTTTACATAATATGTACCTGCTAAAACATCCAGTTCCTCTGACCTTCTAGATTCTTCTGTTCCGTCAGATTCCAGCTCACAAATCACTTTGTCCATATCGTCATAAACAGTAATTTTCCATTCATCCATCCAATCTTCGGTATCCTTGTGTTTAAACTCTAAATGCACTTTGCCAGGACTAACAGTTGTAAATTTAAAAAAGTCCATATCATCAGAGTCTCGCAAATTACCAGTAATTTGTTTGTTCATTTCAGTAATAATGTTTGCAGTTTCTCTCTTATCATTTAATTCCGTTTCATGATTACCAATATCTTCTGTGTAGTTTACACAAAGATTGTATTCTACACTACTAGAATCACCATAGCTATCACCTTTTACACGGATGTAATAAGTACCACTTTTAAGATAAACATTTTGGGATTGTCCTTTTTGTTCATCTCCCTTTGATTTATAATTATTCATCACACTATTTTGCTCACTGTCAAACATGTCGATTTGCCACAATGAATAAGATTTTTCTACATTCTCATGTTCAAAACCTATATTTACTTTACCAGGATTTGTTATTGTGTACTCGTAAAAATCAATATCTTCTTTGGTTCTAAGGTTTCCTGTAATTGGCTTATTTACTTCTGAAATTACAGTCGCATTTTCTAGAACATCGTTTTTTTCTATTTCATATTCGCCAAGGTTTTCTGTGTAGTTTACACAAAGATTGTAATCTACACTACTAAAACTACCATAACTATCACCTTTTACACGTACATAATAAGTACCTTTATCAAGATAGAGAACCATTGTTTCTCCACTTTGTACATCCCCATCTGATTTATAATTATTCATCACACTGTCCTTATTTTGGTCAAACATGTCAATTTGCCATAATGAAAAGGATTTTTCTACATTCTCATGTTCAAATGTTATGCTTACTTTACCAGGTGTTGGCAATTCGAATTTGTAATTGTTTATTGCATCCTTACTTTCTAAATTATCTATAACCTCTTTATTTACTGATATTTGCTCTGCCCCATCTCCTATTGCTGCATATGTAGTTAGACTACTAAAACACATAACCACTAGCATCATCACTACTAAGCTTTTTAAAAATAGTTTCTTTAAAACCATTACTCTACCTCCTTCAGTATTAATAACTATATAATTTATAGTCATCCGTATTATTATATAACTTATATTATGTCATGTCAAAAATACTGCTTGTTTCTCATAGCTGAAGCATCATTTTTTTATATAAGTGATTAACACATCACACATTTCCAATATCTATAATTATATTACAATTATATCTATGTATTAGGTAATAATTCTTTAAAACTGCCACTTTGTTTTA
>JAAZCB010000421.1 GCA_012513545.1 Clostridiaceae bacterium | reverse complement strand
TATTAGGTAAACAGGCGCTTAAGCCTACCGTTGTCTAATTATACCAGAATATGCCGAATGATACAATTAATAAAAGCCGCGGAGTTAGGATAAAACCATCTCTTCGCGGCTTTTTAGCTTAGTGTTATAAACAATGCAATATTATTAATCATGTATAATGAGTTTATAACCTGTGTCAAAAGTTTTATCCAAGAGGTCGCAAGCGTCTACATAATTACTATTGCCATCCGAACAGAGGAATGCCGCGTCGATACAATGATGTTAATACAGGTCAATCACCGCATACGGGGTAGCACGGCCCAGAGAGACCACCTGACAGACGAAATATCCACGGGAGTCTATCGCCGTCAGGATGGTTGCAAACTCTGCGCTCATTACGCCCAACTCGGACGGATTGCGGCCATATCGGGCTATGCGTTCTATGCCTTTTACATAGCTGGTAAGCTCAAGGTTATGGCCTTTTTGGTTTTCACTGATATAGGTTTCATCCATTGGATCACGCCGGTGAGTTTGGGCGGCTCTATGCCTGACATCGCGTGGATCAGCTTCAGGCGCATGGCGAAAATGGTTTTGATGTTGATGCCGTCACAGCCAAAGTCTTGCTCCAGCACGGTTTTCATAACTTCAAGCGAGTCATCGTTTAGCACCATTCGTAGGACTTCCACCCAAACATCCCAAGGGAAACGGATCTTTTCAAGCAAGGTTCCGGAAAAGCGGGTAAAGCTCTGTCCGCAATCCTGACAGCGGAACCGCTGGATACCAGCATTGCTTGCGCCGTTTTGAACGACGGTGACAGATCCACAGCCGGGGCATGCACGGTTGATACTCAACGCGGCGAGCTTTTGCTCTGATACAGAATAGGCTGTACTGCTCCAAACGCGCCCAGTATCCAGCGCACTGTCATTTGCATACGTTTGTACCAACCGCTTGAATTGATCTGGAGATAGGCCACCTGCCTGTTCCAATAGTTTTTCAAATTGCTTCTCGTCCATCTCCGTCACCTAAAGCTGTACCATTTTCACATCCAAGTTGAGTTTGTTCACCTCTCCGCGGAATATATAAATATATAAATTTTCCAAATAGCTCTTGACTATTCTTATGTCTACCATTATACTGAAGATAGTATCGATCAGGCCTTTACGGCAGAAGACCAATGAAGGCAAAAAAAATTCTTTTTAAAAATTACTGCAATTCTTATTGCAGTTTTTTGTTTTCGAAAAACCATATTCTTAAAAGCTTTCATGAATTTTATAAAGATTTTTTTCTTCGATGTAACAACTATATTTTATTTTGTAAAGCGTCTTTACTGGTTTATAAAACCATGTCATAAAGTTTAATCACGACAGTAAAAATCCTAAAAAACATTCACCAATATTCTCTTGTAATAGTTCAGCGCCGCAAACTATTGCCTTTATTTCTTGTGCAAATACCAATAATAATACGGAGGGATTTCAATGGTTAAGGAATCTGTTATTGTTTCGGACATAAACCAATTGCCACTATCACTTACCGTTTCTGATATTGCTAAAATTCTAGGTATCGGAAAAGCAAACGCATACGATTTATGTAATTCTGAGGGATTCCCATCTATAAAGATAGGAAAGCGCATTATCACACCAAAACCTGCATTCATTAGTTGGTTTAGTAATCCATTAAAATACGGAAAGGAGTATTGAATTATGATTTTTATATGCTATAAGCCATGGTATAATCTATTTATGGGTTGCACCTTGAAAAGAAAATACAGTTTTTCTTTACCTTTAACCCCGTTGGGTTGCCACATTATTTATTTGGAGGTTAATAATTATGGCACGACGGGGAAATAAAGAAGGAACTATAACAAAGCTAAAAGATGGTAGTTACATGGGCAAGATACAGGTGGGTCGCAAAAAGGACGGAAAGCCCAATCGAGTCTCTGTTTATGGCAAAACCAGAAAAGAAGTAAGTGAAAAACTTATAGCCATAGCACATCAAGTTTTTGAGGGTTCGTACATCATTTCAAAAGGAATTACACTTGGAGAATGGCTTAAGAGGTGGTTACGGGACTATAAGACAATTAACCTTAAACCTCGAACTTACGATACTTATGAGACACAGATCCTAGTACATATAATACCGTCAATTGGTGGTATCGAGTTACGGGATTTAAAGACAGCACAGCTTCAGCAGTTTATCAATTCCAAATACAAATCCGGTAATGGTCTATCACCCGCTACGATAAGAAAAATCCATAATATAATTCATGCAGCCATGAACCAAGCTCAGCTGAATGACCTTATTCTTAAAAATCCGGCTGTAGG
>JAAZCB010000420.1 GCA_012513545.1 Clostridiaceae bacterium | reverse complement strand
TTATATAACTTGGATATCTTCAGCTTCTTGCATAATGCTTAGAACATGTTAACCCACGCTTCTCATAATACCATCAAGCAGTGGTTTAAATACTCTCATCAATTCAGCAATACTGTTGGAAAACCATTCAATAATTTTATCCCAATGTTCTTCATCTTTTAGGCCGAAGTCATTATAATGAACACAAATTCTATATGCCCTTCTTCCCGGCAAGTCTTGCCAATCCAGTTTTTCCAAGAAAGAGGAATCAATATTATTGATTTTGGATTTCAGCCTTTCATATATGCTCTTATTCTTTTGTTCGTCTCCTGTATCAATGTATAGTTCTGCCCGGGCTCCATCCATTAGAATAACTGGATTAAATGAGAGTCCGCTATGTCCACTTGCTCCCGTAAGCCAGTTATCTTTTGTAGGCGAAACATTATTATAGATACCCGTTTTGGCTCTCAACACAGGTAATGCTTTTTCCCAGAATTGATATCGTATTTTATCCCGTGCCGTTTCCTCTTTTAATGAAAATGTTTCTTCCTGTTTCTTGGCTGTTAAACGAATTTGATAGTCGCCGATATCCTGTATGGGGATAATTTGCTCAGTATCAAGATATACTTTTCCGCTATCAACATACGGCGTCACTTTGACACATGTAATATCAACGCCATGATAATTACGCAGCCAAAGCACAGTTGAGGTGACTTCTTTTCTGAAATTTGCAGCGACAAGTATAATGCGTTGATCTCCCTCCACAGAATTTAACCGAATGCTCTCATACTCCTGACCATAAAACTCCGATAGCTTATCCTGAGCGTTACCCTCCTTGAGATATCGTTGATAGATTTCAGTAATCTCATTTTTAGTCAGCGTCGCGCAATATGAAACGTATTTTAACGCTTGCCAAACAACGTCTTTCCCTGAATCGTCCAGCTTGTTTTCAATGACAACAAGCTTTCCATTCTCATCAAGGGCAAGCAAGTCGAGTCGCTCATTTGTCTCATTGAAGCCTGCAAATTCTTTCTGGATTATCAGCAGGTTTTCCCCAAGTATGATTGGGTTATCGGCAATCCACTCCTGCAAGTCATATCTTTCAGTCAGGTTGAGCTCCGAAAAAGTTTTTTGCTCAAGAGGAATCGCTTTTTTATTTTGCTTATCAATCAAAAACATTGTTCTGCACCCCTATATTCGTTAATCATTTGTAAGTCATGGCTATTTGGTCTATTTCTTCATATTGAATTTGTTGATTTCTCAATTTGGGCATAATACATTTTCTAGAATTATAACTAATTATATTTAATAAATACACTGTCCAAAAACCCGGACTATCGTCGGCCATATTCTTCATAGAGCGAATTATTGGGTTCTTCCACCGATATTATTATTTAACCCCGGTCATTACACATCCAGGCCAAACAATGCGGCAAAATTCTTGTAAAGTATTTTTTCTCTTGATTCTTCATCAAGCCCCAAACTCAAAAGTCTTTGCAGTTCTCCCTTGGGGCTCCACATCGGAAAATCCGATCCAAAGAAGAACCTA
>JAAZCB010000419.1 GCA_012513545.1 Clostridiaceae bacterium | reverse complement strand
TGGCGGAAGCGTGTGAGAATCGAACTCACCCACCGCAGGATCACTACGGCGCAAACTGGATTTGAAGTCCGGGTATTATGTTTTTTAAGTGTTATTGAATACCTTTTGATTCCAATAACTTCAGGCTTTCAGCAACATTATGCATTTTACATATTTTTATCTATTTTTGAGTATTTTTCAGCAAACGACTGTATAATCGACTGTAAATTATTATGTTCAAACATCGGATATTCCTTAATCTATGAAATTCAATAGCTGTCCGAAATATATTTCTACAAATATGATTTTAACTGTCTATTTTCTTTCCAGCAATTCTATCAGCCTATCCATTTTGTCTACCAGCCGATCAATTTTGCCTATCAGCTGCGCGCGATAGTTACTTTCTTGTTTGCGGTAAACCATCAACATTGCCATGATGATGATTAGCAGTACTATATTTAGCAGCGGGGACATAAAATAAAAATCCATCAAATCACCTCCCTGGCTTGCTTCGCAATTCATTTATACAGTTATTACAAACCTTTTTCCCTTGATAATTGATCAGATCTTCTGCATTATTGCAGAATATGCAGGCGGGTTCATATTTCCTAAGAACAATTTTTTCATCGTCTGTGAGAATCTCAACTGGATCATCATGTTTAATATCTTTGGCTTGTCTTACCTCCATCGGTATGACAATGCGGCCAAGCTGATCTAGTTTTCTTACAACTCCTATTGATTTCACCATTTCGACACCTCCTTTATGGATTACACTTCTTACATGCCACATAACCGGCTGAGATGGCTGCTTCTCTGGAGTTAAATATAACCTGGTTGGATGGAATAGGCAGTGAGCTACAAGTTGATCGGTGGAACTTCTTTGAATTCTTGTTCCCAATATATTTAGTTGATTTCACCACCGGGATAACTGAAGCTGATATTGATGTACTGGGTTCAGTGTTGATGCTGTATGTGCCGCCATCAGTAGTAACGGTAACGGTAATGGTACCCTGTTCGTCTGTGCGATAGATCTTGGCTCCTGCTGACTGTAACCTGGTTAATACCTCATTAGATGGGTGGCCATAATCATTATCCGCTCCTACAGAGATGATTGCTGCTTTAGGGTTAACCCTGGCAAGGAAACTGTCACTGGTGGAAGATGTACTGCCATGGTGGCCGACCTTCAGAACTTCTGCTGACAAATCTTCATATAGATTTGACTCCACCGGACTTTCAGCGTCTCCCATAAACAAAAATTCAATATCGCCAGTATCCAGTCTGCAGACTACCGAATAGTTATTGATATCTTCCCAGTATTCATGGCCTGTCAGTATTTTAAGGGTAGCAGTGCCATAGGTAAAAGATTGATAGGCAGACTGGGCATAGTTGGCGCCTTCGGCCTGCACTTTTGTGAAAAATCAAATAGAGTATCACAAATGATGGACAAGGTTTGGTTCTCATCGCACGCTATTGCAGCTTTATATAAAGACAAGACCTCTGAAAATCCATCCTTAAATTCTTGGTCATAGTGGTATCTAATCATAAACTCAAACACAGAAAGTAATTCACTACTTGTCCAATATAGGGAAGCTTTCTCTGGATGGTCAAAGAATGGGGAAAGCGTATCAACAACAGCTTTTTTTATGTCTTCAGTCGAATATCCTTGCTGTGTTAAATCTTGCAGCATATCAATTATTCTACTCATTATATTATCACGTTCCTTTTAGGCGAAGATAGCATAAGCTATGGCTAACATGGCCAACAATCTGACATTCTTTTTGTTGTCTACCACTAGGTTTTAAGAACAATATTTATACTAAACCCGGTTACTGTCAAATTCATTAGTTTCATAAGATTCAAGCCTTTATGGTTTACACCGCTTGCACGGCATATATCCAGCTAACATTCCCCCGAAACTCAAACATATTTACTACTTCAACATATAATGGCATAAGCCCTTCCAATATATTCAAAATTAGAGGATTTTGTCTAAATGAACAGAATCAAATATTATGCCTTTTTGAAAAGCATCGGCCAATGACATATATGTGCATATAGTCAGTGCCTTCGGCTTTTCCTGCTTTCGGTTTAGAGGATTGCAGTCAAATTGTTTTTCTTCTTTAATTGGAGGATAATGCAAGAATGAGCACACCATACCATGCATGCTATTACTCTCATGAATTGATGCGCAGAACATCTGGTGAAGATGTAGATAAACTATCTTTGTCACTTTTTGATGCAAGTGTCGATTTAACTCCACATCAGGTGGAAGCCGCTTTATTTGTTTTTAAATCTCCCTTGTCCAAAGGTGTAATTCTTGCTGACGAAGTTGGCCTGGGCAAAACAATTGAAGCAGGTCTGGTAATTTGCCAGCTTTGGGCTGAAAGGAAACGCCACTTACTGGTTATTTGCCCTGCTTCTTTACGAAAACAATGGAGCATAGAGCTGGAAGAGAAATTTAATTTGCCTACATTGATTTTAGACAGCAGAACCTATAATAGAGGTATCCAGGATGGCAACAACAATCCTTTTGATGCAAATACAATAATAATAACATCCATCAATTTTGCCAGCAGAATGAAAAATGATATACGTAGTATCGCTTGGGATGCAGTAATCATAGATGAAGCGCATAAACTACGTAATGCATACCGTCCCAGTAATCGTATGGGGCAATCAATAAAATGGGCTTTAGAAGATCGTAAAAAAGTGCTGCTTACTGCAACCCCATTACAGAATTCATTGTTGGAACTATATGGCCTTTCAACCATCATAGATGAATATATATTCGGAGATATAAAATCTTTCCGCAGTCAGTATATCAACGATGGCAATATTGAAGAACTGCGTGAACGTTTGAGTTATTTTTGTCAGCGAACTTTGCGAAGGCAGGTCCTTCAATATGTCAGGTTTACGGAAAGAAGAGCTATAACCACTCCTTTCAGACCCAGTAAAGAAGAACAGGATTTATATGAATCCATTGCAAAGTTTCTGCAGCGGGAAGACAATTATGCCATTCCTTCCAGACAAAGAACATTAACCACACTTATTTTATGGAAATTACTGGCTTCTTCTTCTCATGCCATTGCTGGCACATTAATGACTATAAGAGAAAGGCTTATAAAGCTAAAGAAGGGTTTGGATGTAACAGAATATATTGCCGAAGAAATTATCGATCTGGAAGAAATGGAGACAGATCTGCTTGAAGATGA
>JAAZCB010000418.1 GCA_012513545.1 Clostridiaceae bacterium | reverse complement strand
TATAATATTTTACAGAAGTATGAAGGATATAAATCATAGTTTCGAATTATAGGTTGTTAAGTCTTACGGCATACATATCTTGAGCTGCAGGATAAGTGCATATAGTAGTAATTCGGTTGAAAAAAGGCAGGCTTAAGGCATAAGAACAGTACTAAAAGGTTTCCTGGTTTGCGGCACTTGCAACAGGGAGTTTATTAATGGCAAGTTCGTATGAATGGTCTATCATCCATACCAATTCTTTATCAGGTACAGAACCATCTAAAACTACAGTATTCCAATTCTGTTTACTGAGGTGATACCCCGGTGTAACAGAAGGATACTGCTGCCTAAGGCTTTGTGCTACAAAAGGATCACACTTCAAGGATATACAGGTTTTCCCGTTCTTTTCGCTAATCAATGCAAATATCTCTGAGTTTGCCTTGATAACTAAAGGTTCAGGTCCGAAGGGAAAATCTTCATAAGTATTCCCTTTTGAAAGGCAATGTTTTATGACATCTTTAGTATTCATTGTTGAAACCTCATAACAATAATTTCATTAGTAAAAAAACTAACAGACAATATATTACCACAAATTCATCAACTGGTAAACTAATTATTTTATTAAAAATTATTCGGATATTGTGTGATTCTTTATGTTTGCCTGAAAAGCCGGTCTAAAGATAAAAATTCAGCCTGAAATAAGAATAAAAAATAAAAAACAAAAAATATAGAGCTCATGATGATCTTCGCTACAGATGATATATATATCTGCATACCCCTTAACAATCTTGCGACTGCCAAAAAGCATTACAAAACATATACCAACCTTTGCTCGACTGCCAGAAATCCCTTAAAAACCTGCTGCAATCTTCCGACTGCAACAAATCTTCAGCAAATAATGCATATACAGGGTTTGCTTAAACCTAAAGCAAGCTTATACAAAATACAATGCCTGCGGAACCCCTGGCAATCTTAGCTCGAATATTACACATCCTTTTTAACCTTATTATAATCTTTAGGACTATAATAAAGCCATACGGGACATACAATACTCTGCCCGCCGGCCAATACCAAGCCTTAGCGTCAACTTGAAGGACGAAACCCGGCATTAACCTTTGGCCGACCATTACAAAGCCTTATTGATAGACCTTGTAACAGTCTTGGCTCAACCATCATGAACCCTACGATATTTATTATGGTCCAAATTGAAGTTTTAATTCATGGGAAAGTATGCTAAAATTGATTTTAAGTATGTTGAGAAAATAAAGGTACATTATATTTTTCATTTACAAATGAAAGAGAAAATATTAATATAAAAGCATAGAAACTGTGACAGACCAATTGGCTGTAAATGCTATTAATAACGCATATTTCCGGGAGGCTAAAAAGAAATGGGTAAAGGGATATTCTCATCTCAGGGTCAGGGTGAAAAAGGAAAATGGAAAAAAGGAAAAGCTGACAGTGGTGACTCTCATGCAAAGAAGACTTTTAGGGCAGATAAAATTGACTTGGCAATAATGTCGGCTATGACTCTTGTATACTTGATTATTGCAGTGCTTAATCTGGGAAGTACAAAAGTACCTCAGACATACTGGAAGCCGGAAGAAATTGGAGAAGCATTTATTGTTAATTTTGACAGGGAATATCAGATTTCCAAACTGGCCTATTATGATGGTGTGGGTATGATTAACTTTAAGATTGAGTACCTCTCCGATAGTGGTGAATTCATAAGATTTTCTGAACTGAATATAGAAGCAGGTTATAATTTAAGGTGGCAAACCCATTTTTTGCAGGCGAAAACAAAGGCTTTAAGATTTATAGTGGATCTTCCGGGAGGAACCTTGAATGAGATTGTTTTGTTTGATAAGGACAATGATAAACCTGTTAAAATAAGTTCCATAACAAAGCAATATATTAATCGGAATAGTGTTGGAGAAGTTGAAAACCTGTTTGATGAGCAGATTTTTGACAATTATGAATATAATTACATGAATTCATCATATTTTGATGAGATATATCACCCCAGAACAGCTTTTGAGAATATTAACAGGATGGAACCGCATGAAACTTCGCATCCTCCTCTAGGAAAGCTTATTATTGCCTTGGGTGTTGCCATATTTGGAATGAGTCCCTTTGGATGGCGCATAATGGGGACTTTATTCGGTGCAGCGATGATACCGCTTATGTACATGTTTGGCAGAAAAGTTTTTTATGGCAGGATATACGGCTTTATTGGTGCATTTCTAATGATGTTTGATTTTATGCATTTCGCCCAGACGAGAATAGGAACGATAGATTCATACCCTACCTTTTTTGTAATTTTGTCTTATTATTTTACGTATGACAGCTTTATAAACAAATCTTACAAGGTAGGACTTAAAAAGTCATTGATCCCCCTGCTTCTTGCAGGTATCTTTTGGGGGTTGGGCTCTGCGAGCAAATGGACAGCTGTTTATGCGGGAGGGGGCCTTGCTGTACTTTATTTTACCTCAAGGATAAAGGAGTTTATTGATTATAAGAAAGCTTTGAGTAAAGAGGGCTCTAAGGATGGTGTTCCTTCCTGGACAGAAAGTTTTATCAGAAAAAGCATTGTAATTCCAACTTTATGTTGTGTTGTATTTTTTGTAATTATTCCGGCTGCAATTTACATTATGTCCTATTTGCCGATTATTACTCTGCCTGGACCTGGACATAATTTTGAGGAAATACTCAGGTACCAGGAAAACATGTATGGTTATCATTCCGATCTTGATGCTACTCATCCCTATGCGTCTACTGCTGCAACATGGCCGTGGGTAAAGCAGCCCTTGTATGAGTATAAGGGGACGAATATTCCTGCCGGAAAGATTTCGGTTATATGGGTACTGGGTAATCCTGCAGTGTTCTGGTTTGGATTTATCTGTGTTTTTGCAGCTTTTGTTATTGGGACATTCAAAAGTGACAAAAGGGTTGTACCGTTATTGGTTGCCTTTGCCTTCCAATACCTACCATGGTTTTTTATTGACAGATGCCTGTTTATATATCATTTCTTTACAGCTACTCCGTTTATGATGCTTTGCACCGTATTTGTCCTGTATCACATGATGGAGAGTTTCCCCATTTATTTGGGAGATATTTTTATGAATAAAAATGCTGTATCTTCCGTAAGAAGTGTAGTTTTTATTTTTATAATAAGCTATTTGGTAATTACAGCTGCGCTGTTTGTGTTATTTTATCCGGCAATGTCAGGTATGGTTGTTGACGAGGGTTATCTTAAATATGTCCAGTGGCTTGGAGTAAGGTATTAATATACTATTCAGCTTTTCTTCACAATTTTATTTACACTTGATTCCGGCGAAGGATTACAGATTGGACTTTAAATGTTGTTATTGAAAAAGCATCAGTATAAAAGTTTTATACAAAGGTAGAATAGACTGCTTATATTCTTAAAAGTGAGGCTCGCTATGGAGCGTTGGAAAGTAAATTTATATACCGTTTGGTTTTCGCAGATACTATCACTAACGAGTTTTGGTTTTGGTATACCATTTTTACCCTATTATATTCAGCAGATGGGAGTAAATGACCCGGACACCATCAAATTCTATATAGGTGTACTTGGAGCTGCGCCGGCCGTAACAATGGCGGTAATGTCTCCGGTATGGGGGATGGTTTCTGACAGGTGGGGTAAAAAAGTAATGCTTTTAAGAGCCATGTTTTTTGCATCAATTGTAATTGCAGGAATGGGTTTAGCTACGAGAGTGGAACATCTTTTAGTTTTGCGTCTTGTACAGGGTATGTTTACTGGAACTGTCACTGCATCTTCAGCTTTGGTTGCCACAAATACGCCGGGCAAACGATTGCCGTTTGCTTTGGGCTTTATGTCTTCGTCAACCTTCATAGGTATGTCAGCGGGTCCTCTGTTGGGGGGATTTTTTGCAGAGTATGCGGGCTACAGAATAAGCTTCTTTATAGGGGCGGCCTTGATGTTTCTGGATTTCTTTATAGTACTCTTTCTGGTAAAGGAAGAAAAGGTTCCTGAATGCAGCATGCAAGAAGAAAAAAAGGGGAATCCGTTTATTTCAATTTTGTCGTCGAGGACGATTATTTCAATGTTGATAATACTGTTTATATTAAGGATTTCAAGAAATGTTTTCTCACCTTATCTTCCTTTACTCGTTCAGGAGGTACGTTCTGAAATTGAAGGGTCTGCAAGAATTACAGGTATTATTAACGGCTTGGTTGGATTTATGACTGCACTTTCAGGAGGAGTAATAAGTTTTTGGGGGGAAAGATACGGTAAAGTAAAGGTTCTGCGAATATTACTGCTTTTAAGCATTTTAATTTCACTGCCTCTGTTCTTGCTAAACAATTTATGGTATTTTTCCATTCTATATTCCTTATTTTTCTTTGCAATGGGAGGGATAGAACCTATACTTACTTCTGTAACCAGTCTTAATACACCTCCTGACAGGCGAGGTACCTTATTTGGCATACAAGGGCTTGTTGGCAGTATTGGATGGTCAGTATCACCGCTTATTGGAGGTGCTGTATCAATTGGCTTTGATACAAAAGCTGTGCTTTTGGTTATTCCTATTGTTCTATTATTAGGGGTGTTTTCTCTGTCGCTTTTCAAGCCGGTTCTAAAGGAATCCTTGTAATAAAAGCGGATTACAAAGCGCCTTTAATTTAGTATAAAATAATAATTTATGACTTGGAGGTAAAAATATGGATAACAGGTATATCCACGATAGTTACACGGTTCGTAGAAAAGTATTAAAGCTGTTTGGAGGAGCTTTTCACATCTATGATCCGGATGGAAATGTAGTCCTTTTTGCAAGCATGAAGGCATTCAAACTAAAGGAAGATATAAGGCTATTTAGTGGAGAGGATATGGCAGAGGAACTCATTGTAATCAAAGCCCGCAATGTTATAGACTTTTCAGCCACTTATGATATATTTGATTCTAAGACCAACGAGAGAGTTGGAGCTTTAAAAAGGAAGGGCTTGAAGTCAATACTGAAGGATGAATGGATTGTTATAGATGAGCACGAGAACGAAATAGGAATTATCTCTGAAGACAACGCTGTTCTTGCCATGGTTAGGCGGTTTATTTTTAACCTTATACCTCAGAAGTACGACTGCCGTGTTAATGGAAAGGATGTATGCACCTTCAGCCAAAATATGAACCCTTTTGTTATGAAAGTAACTGTGGATTTTACGCCAGATAGGGATAAAGAATTTGATAAAAGGGTTGGAATTGCTGCTGCGTTGCTCTTGTGTGCAATAGAAGGAAGACAGAGCTAATTGGTTCTATTTGTTTGCAAGTTAAGGTTAACAATATTTAATTTACAGGATGGAAAAATGAAGGCAATAATATTTGACATGGATGGCTTGATGATTGATACGGAAGGGCTGTACTTTGATACCGAAAGAGAGATTGCAAAGAGCTTTGGAAAAGAATTAAAAGATGAAACATTGTGGAAGATGATGGGAAGAAAGCCAATCGAAGCAATATCGATTTATGTCGAAGATCTGCAGCTTGGTATAAATCCTCAAGAGATACTAAAAATCAGAGATGACATTTTTCAGGAAAAGCTTAAAAGGGAAGTAATTCCAATGCCAGGACTCTATGAAATACTGAAAAGTTTTAGAGGGAAGTTGAAAATGGCTATTGCAACAGGCTCACCCGAAAAGTTCCTGAAAATAGTAATGGATAATTTGAAGCTGCAATGCTATTTCGATGTGATGCAGACTTCCGATAATATTACTAAAGGTAAGCCTGAGCCGGAAATATACTTAAGAACCATTGAAAGAATGGGTGTTATACCCCAGGAGTGCATAGTTCTTGAAGACTCCAGTAATGGAGCTTTGGCAGGAAAAAGAGCAGGGTGCCATACTATTGCAATTCCAACTGAATACACAAATACTCAGGACTTCAGTTTTGTGGATTACATAGCTAAGGACTTGAAGGAGGCCGAGTATTATATAAGAACTGAACTTTTGTGATATATAGGTTTAAATTGGTATGATATGAATAGGAATAATTTCAGCCGTGAATTAAACACGGTTTTTTTTTAGGGTTGCATAAGAGCAAAGGATTTTGACTTTTAAGTAATCAATATATTAAATGAAGAGTTAGCAGATAAAGAAGATGGGGAAATAGGACAAAAATCCCTTTCTTATTAAAGAATAGACTGATTAGGAGTAGGAATTTATGGCAAACAGCAGGTTGTTTGAAGGTTTTATGATAGTTAGCGACATGGATGGGACGTTACTTAACAGTAAGTTTGAAGTGAGCGAGGAGAATAGGAAGGCATTAGAGTATTTTGTGGAAGGAGGAGGATTGTTTACTATAGCTACAGGAAGGATGGAGGTCGGAGTGGAAAGATACGTTAGAAACCTTCCTGTAAATGCTCCTGTGATCCTGTACAATGGCGCACTTATTTGTGATTTTTACAATAAAAGTACTTTATGGAGTAAATGCCTTGAAGGTGATGTGGGAATAGTGTTGAAAGAATTGCTGGAAGAATTTCCAACGCTTGGGATAGAGGTTTTCCAAGGTGGAAATGTATACTATCTTCGTGAAAATGAAGAAACAGATAAGCACTATAAGAAAGAAGGCTTTATACCTGAAATTGTATCTATCGATAAGGTACCTGAACCCTGGTATAAGGTAATACTGACTACCAGGCCCGATGAATTGCCCAAGGTTGAAAAATATCTTGAAGGAAGGGACAGGACATTCAGAATGGTTTATTCTGAACCACAGTTTTTGGAATTACTTCACAGAGATGCATCAAAAGGAACTGCATTAGAAGAACTTGCAGCTATAACCGGTGTATCCTTGTGTAATATATTGTCAATTGGTGATAATTGTAACGATATAGAAATGGTGGAGTTAAGCGGTATGGGGTTTGCAGTGGAAAATGCCAATACAAGACTTAAGAAAATTGCGCGCTACAGCTGTTGTCATCATGATGAGCATGCAGCAAAATATGTTGTTGCTTGGCTGGAAAGTGCTTTGAAGTAAGATTGCTGCGGTTAACTACCAAATTAATTCTTAAACCATATAGTTAATGTACTTGGAGTAAAGGTCTCAACAATAATTAATAAAATTGTTGAAACAAATATAAAATTAATATATAATGAAGTTAAGCATATATTTATATAAAATATTAGTTAGTATATTGGGAGTCGAGAGGATTTTCATGCTTTGTGAGTCAAGTTAATTAAATTTTATTTTATTTAATTCCATATCTAAGATTTAATCCTGTTGGAGACCTCGGATGATCATAATGCTAATGAAATTTATGCTTTACAGTAACTGTTTTGGGGAGGGTGTATCAAAGCAATTTAAATACTAACCGATAATAAATATATGGGCTTACTGGAGAAGTATTAATAAATTTATTTTTTATTACTGCAAAAATCTTAATAACACTTATAATTTAAGTGTTTCGAAATTTATTAGAATTGTTCACACTAACATCCGTATAACAGCCATATTTGTTTCAAATCTGCTAAGTTCTCTGGTATTAATATTAAATGACGTGGTTAACTACAGACCCCCTAAAAAATATGAATAATTGCGAATATATATATGAACGTAAAATATGTTCTTTAAAATAAGCTGCATTCTTATCAAAGAAAGAATGTTGCTGGCGGTTTTGCTGGTTTACGTATAATTGGTATTTGGAAACAAATACCTTTAAAGGTCTTTTTATAAGATCATACAATTATATAATTATTAATTCTATGGGAGGAATGGTAAATGAGAAAGGTTATTAGTATGTTAGTAGTCATCGTCATGCTGATGTCGATTTTTACCACAATGGTTGGTGCAGCAGGAAATGACTACAACGAGGCACTTGCTTATGCGGGTGGGGTGACAATAGAAGTTGGCTCAGTGACAGGCAGTGTTGGAAGCAATGTTGTTGTGCCGATTAAATTTTCTAATGTTCCATCAGCAGGTATTAACAACTGTGATTTCATATTAAACTACAACGCTAGCAATTTGGAAGTAGTGAAAGTTGAAGCAGGGTCTATAGTAAAAAATCCTTCAGTGAATTTTGGAAGCAATGCAACATCAGGAAAAATTGTGTTCCTGTTTTCTGATGGAACAGGAATAGGCGATGAATTGATAACTGAGAGTGGAGTATTTGCAAATATTACATTCAAAGTTGTTTCTCAATCAGCTACTGCTGTTAGTATAGCTTCAGATTCAAGTTCGTTTGCGGACTTTGATCTTTCGTCTATTGCTACAACAATTGTAGCAGGTGGAGTAAATCTTGGTGGTTCAAGTTCACCACAGCCAACAAGTGTAGTAGTACCTGGTGGCTCATTATCAGTAGAAGTTGGGACAGTTAGTGCAGATGCAGGCTCAAATGTAGTAGTACCTGTTACCTTTAAAAATGTTCCTTCTTCAGGAATAAACAATTGTGACTTCAGCTTGAGTTACGATTCAAGTGCATTAGAAGTAGTGAAAGTTGAAGCAGGTTCTATAGTAACAAATCCTTCAGTTAACTTTGGAAGCAATAGTAAAGATGGAAAAATAACTCTGTTGTTTTCAGATGACACTGGTGAAGGCAAAGAAATGATAAAAGAGAGTGGTGTATTTGCAAATATTACGTTTAGGGCAAAAGCAAGTGCTACAATCAGCAAGGTTGGAGACGTTGCATTTGCAGATTATGACTTAAAGGGTATCAATGCTACAATTTCAAGCGGAAGTGTAAACGTTTCAGGCTCACCTTCAGCAAGTTCGAGTGTAGATCCTGGTGGCGCACTTACAGTAGAAATTGGGACAGTAAATGCAGATGCAGGTTCAAATGTAGTAGTACCTATTACCTTTAAAAATGTTCCTTCCTCAGGAATAAACAATTGTGACTTCAGCTTGAGTTACAATACAAGTGCATTGGAAGTAGTGAAAGTTGAAGCAGGTTCTATAGTAACAAATCCTTCAGTTAACTTTGGAAGCAATTATAAAGATGGAAAAATAACTCTGTTGTTCTCAGACGACACTGGTGAAGGCACAGAAATGATAAAACAGAGTGGTGTATTTGCAAATATTACGTTCAAGGCAAAAGCAAGTGCTACAATCAGTAAGGTTGGAGACATTGCATTTGCAGATTATGACTTAAAGAGTATAGATGCTACAATTACAAGTGGTAGTGTAAACGTTGCAGGCTCACCTTCAGCTAGTTCGAGTGTAGATCCTGATGGTGCACTTACTGTAGAAATTGGCAAGGTAGATGGAGGCTCAAATGTAGTAGTACCTGTTACCTTTAAAAATGTTCCTTCTTCAGGAATAAACAATTGTGACTTCAGCTTGAGTTACAATTCAAGTGCATTGGAAGTAGTTAAAGTTGAAGCAGGACCTATAGTAACAAATCCTTCAGTTAACTTTGGAAGCAATAATAAAGATGGAAAAATAACTCTGTTGTTCTCAGACGACACTGGTGAAGGCACAGAAATGATAAAACAGAGTGGTGTATTTGCATACATAACATTCAAATCAACAGGAAGCAGTGCAATAAGCAAGGTTGGAGACGCAGCATTTGCAGATTATGATTTGAAGAGCATCGATGTTACTTTTGTAGACGGAGCAGTAGGAACACCTTCTACCTCAGGAAATACAAGTCCTACAGCAACAAAACCAATTCCGACGCCTACCCAATACATTCCAGCTAATGGCAATGTTAAGGTTGAATTTGCTAGTGGTTCAAACAACCAGGGCAGCGGAAATACAATATACACAAGGTTAAAGATTACAAATACTGGAAGTTCAGCAATAGATCTTTCAAGCTTTACATTAAGATACTATTTCACAATTGATGGTGAAAAGTCACTCAGTTTCTGGTGTGACCATGCAGCGATTGTAAGCCCTCAATATTCAGGCATAACATCAAGTGTTTCAGGTAAATTCGTTAAGATGAATTCTTCAGCACAAGGTGCAGACAACTATCTTGAAATTTCATTCAGCAGTGGAAGTCTTGCAGCAGGAAGTGCTATGGAGGTACAGGGAAGAGTTGCTAAGAGTGACTGGACTAACTTCAATTTATCAGATGACTTCTCAGCTTCAAGCGGAGATAAAGTTCCTGCATACATAAAAGGCTCATTGGTAGCTGGTAGTGAACCTGGCGGATCTGTTCCAAGCCCAAGCGTTTCACCTACAGGAACAACAAAAACATCACCTACTCCTACAAAATCATCCGGAAATTCTAACGGATTAACAGTAGAAATAGGTAAGGTAAGTGCACAAGCAGGCTCAACTGTAGTAGTACCTGTTACATTCAATAAAGTACCATCAGCAGGAATTAATAACTGTGACTTCGTAATAAGCTATGATAAATCTGCATTGGAAGTAGTAAAAGTTGAAGCAGGAGCTATTGTTAAAAATCCTTCAGTTAACTTTGGAAGTAATTATAAAGATGGCAGATTGACACTTATGTATTCAGATGATACTGGTTTAGGCGAAGAATTGATAACAAGTAGTGGAGTATTTGCAAATATTACATTCAAGGTAACAAAAGCCGGAGATTTAGAACAAGTTGGAGATGCTGCATTTGCAGACTACGACTTGAAAGGTATATCGGTATCATTCGTAAATGGTGGGGTTACTTTAGGCACTAATACTTCAACATCTTCAGGAAATGATTCTGACTTGACTTTTGAAGTAGCTTCAGTAACTGCAGCAGCAAACTCAACAGTAGTTGTTCCTGTAACATTTAAGAATGTACCAGCAAGCGGAATAAACAACTGTGACTTTGTACTGAATTATGATTCAACTGCACTTGAAGTTGTAAAAGTAGAAGCTGGACCAATAACAGTCAATCCTTCAGTAAACTTCGGAAGCAATGCGAGCTCAGGAAAAATAATAATGATGTATTCGGATGACACTGGTGAAGGTACAGAAATGATAACCCAGAGTGGAGTGTTTGCGAATATAACATTCAAGGTTAATAAAGCAGGCGAAATCAAAATAGGAAGCGAAGCAGTAGCTGATTATGACTTAAAAGAAATAGCAGTAAAATTAGTAAATGGTGAAGTTAAAATAGGAACATCATCACCAACAATAGAACCATCAACATCATCAGGATCAGGCAATGGAATTAAAGTAGAGATAGGCAAAGTAAATGCATCAGAAGCAGGAGCAACAGTAGTGGTACCAGTTACCTTCAAGAATGTACCTGCAGCAGGAATAAACAACTGTGACTTCTCATTAAGCTATGATACAAGTGCACTTGAACTTGTAAAAGTAGAAGCAGGATCGATAACAGTTAATCCTTCGGTTAACTTCGGAAGCAGTAACAAAGATGGAAAGATAAAAGTTATGTATTCAGATGACACTGGTATGGGCGAAGAAATGATAACAAGTGATGGAGTATTTGCAAACATCACCTTCAAGGTAACTAAGGGTAGTGCAATAGAACAAGTTGGTGACGCAGCATTTGCCGACTTCGACCTTAAAGAGCTTGAAGTATCATTTGTAAATGGTGAAGTTAAAATAGGAGCAGCATCACCATCAATAGAACCTACAGTTGAACCTACAGTAGAGCCTACAGTTAAGCCATCAACATCATCAGGCTCAGACAAGGGAATTAAAGTAGAGATAGGCAAAGTAAATGCATCAGAAGCAGGAGCAACAGTAGTGG
>JAAZCB010000417.1 GCA_012513545.1 Clostridiaceae bacterium | reverse complement strand
TGTTGTTCTTGCAATTGTATCGATTCTTGCTGCTGCTGTTATTCTGCTGCTTCTATACCGAAAGAAATATGATAAAAACCTGTTTAATATGTACCGGCAGCTGAAAAATGCGCAGGACCAAAATGATATATATAATATATTTAACAATATGATAAAGTATTGCTTCAATCTGAGTCTGAAAGCCAGCCCCAGAAACTTAATTGCAGACAGGCTTTCCGGCTTTGAACTTGCAGGTTCGGTAATTGAAATAATGGATTATGTTGAGAATAAAAAGCCTGCTTCTTCCAAAGACAATATATACCTGAAAAACAAAATATCTGAAGTTTACAGCAAGCTTAATAAATTGAAGTCGGGAAAAACAGAACAATTATAGTCAGAGGCTTAAAAGAGAGGGTTAACAATATAGTTTTTAATTCCTTTAAAAAAATGGGAGTATACAAAGTTAATACGTTAATATATAATTTTAAGTTGAGCTAAATTGTTTATATGCAAATGCCGATTATTATTAATATAATGTTATAAGTATTATGTTAATGTTACCTCTACTTAGTATGATTGTAAAAGGTAGTCTTAATTCCTTGAAAAGATCAGTTTGCAATTATAGCAAATAATAGGCCATTTGTTTTTATATCCCAGATATTTTACCCAAATTTTAATACTAGGGCGGTATATAATGAATAAATCAAAGCTACTTACATCCGGTAATAGTATTATGAAGACGTTTATTTTTTCGTTAATAATTGCTTTGTTTTTGTTTGTAATATTTACAATTGCAGTATTGATACTGGGATTATTGCCTGGAGAATCCAAAATTCCTCTTATTGTAATTTTAAGTGTGGAAATTCTATTAATCATAGCATTATTTATAACTTTGTACAGGTTCTTACGTTCTATTGATGTAATTACTCAAAAAGCCGGGTTGTTTGCCCAGAATGAGCTAAATATCAGCGATGTGCCTTTTGAAAAGGCTCATGGTCTTGAGGTATTGGCTATTGCTTTTAACGATATGAAATCCAATCTTCAAAGCTTCATTGATTTGACAAAAGTCAACATCATAATCATTTCTGATGCTATTGACAATGTTTCAAGGAGTATGAACTACAGCTTCAAGGGTAACGAACAGATTGCGGACAGTATTGGAAATGTGGCAGAGAAATCTCAGGAGCAAGCCAAGCTCATGAGCGAAAACATGTCCAGAATTAATGAAGTAAAGAACGGAATCGAAAACATCACAAACAGCATTAGGGAAGTTGAAAAATCGGTTGAAAAAACAGTACATGCAACAACTGTAGGTGTACAGCATTTAGAGGACTACTATCAGCAGGTTAATATAATTTCCGGCAATCTTAATAATACTTCAGAATATATTAAAAAGCTTAAATCAGATATAACTCAAATCGATCAAATCGGTAAGTTTGTTATAAAGATCAGTGAACAGTTGAAACTTCTAGGACTGAATGCGTCTATTGAAGCTGCGAAAGCCGGTGAATCAGGTAAAGGTTTTGCTGTTGTGGCACATGAAATGAATAAGTTATCATCAGCTACTAAAGAGAGCATAAAACAAATTAATACTATACTAAAAAATATAGTAAATAGCAGTGTGTTTGTAAGCAATAGCATCGATAGCTGCGTAAAAAGTCACGGTGACAGCAAGGATACATTTATATCCATTAAAGAGTCTTTCGGCATTATCAATAATAGCGCAACTGTACTTGAATCGGATATGAAAAAGGTATACAATGATGTTTCTTTGATTAATTCGAGCACTCAGGAAATCAACCAAAAAAGTCTCCTGCTCCATAGTCTGTCCGGTGAAATATCTGGCAAAACACGGGTAATTGCCTCTGTTACGCAGCAAAGTCTGACTGAGTTGGAGGAAATCAACACTTATACATCAAAACTTCAAACCATGCTTACAAGGATAGAAAGACTGGTTAAGAAATATCATACATCCGTCATTCCTGTTGAAAATGAAAGCAAGAGACAATTACGTATCAGTTTTATTAGTCCTCTGGATAACGAATTCTGGTATATTATACGTCAGGGTGCCATGTATGCAATAAGGGAGCTGCGTGGACAAAACGTAGTGATAGACTACATTGGAATTAAAGAAGATGTAGGTGCACAAATGAGGGAGAAAGCAAGAGAAGCCATAGAAAATGGTGTTGACGGAATTTTAGTTCCCGGTTTTGATCCGGAATTTATTGAGATAATTGAAGTTGCGCACCAGAAAAATATACCGGTTATGATATATAATTTTGATTTGCAAAAGGAATCCAAAAGCATAGCTTATTGTGGTCCTGAATTTAATGCGACAGGTGCTATGGCTGCTCGTTATATGGCAAGAGCACTTGGCAGAAAAGGTGAGATTGCTACGTTTTCACCAGGGACAAACGCAGTTGTGGATGAGTTTGAAAGAGAAACTACTGCAGCTGAGGTCAAAAAATTCAGAGG
>JAAZCB010000416.1 GCA_012513545.1 Clostridiaceae bacterium | reverse complement strand
TTTTTGAAACTTGTAAGAGAGTTATTGTAATAAATGAGGGGGCAGTTGCCGCAGATGGAACAGCATTTGAAATTCTGGCAAACGGCAAGCTGCTTGACAGCTGTGGATTGGAAATGCCTATTTCAGTTCAAAGCTGCTCGTTTTGTGGGAATCTAATAAAAAAAAGTACATTTCGAGGCTTTTGACGATTCTTATCTATTCAACTGTCAAACTCCCGAGATTTATGGCAGAATATTGACCCATACCCGATACGAGACAGGGAAAAGCTACAAACCATACAGATAAAAAGCTGTTGTATTTCCGTAATTCAAACAGGTATTTGGAAATACATAATTTACAATAAAAAATGAAAGCTCATAATAATATATTTATTAAAGCCTTCATTTTTATGGTTGCGGGGGATGGACTTGAACCAACGACCTTCGGGTTATGAGCCCGACGAGCTACCAACTGCTCCACCCCGCGATATTTAGCATAGTGCTTCTCAATTCCCCATTCAAATAAAAAACCTCCGTACCCGCTAAAGCGTCGGCATTCTCGGATTTTCATTATGCATAGGTAATTTAAGATTACACTTTGAATTGCACTATAGAATATCACATTTTCAGATAAAAGCAAATGTAAAATTCAATATGCTATTTACACACTTATCATTTTGGAATTTTATATAACAAACCCAACAAAACTAATAAGGAGAGCCTAAACTCTCCTCTTATTACCACCTATTACCGTAGCTTCTGTTTCCACCGAAACCGCCTCTATTATCGTTGCCCCTTTGCTGTTTTTTTGCTCTTCTGCAGTCAGGGCACCTTTGTGGTTCATTCTCGAATCCCTTCTCTTTGTAGAAAGCCTGTTCACTTTCGTTGAAAATGAATTCTGAATTGCAATCCTTGCAAGTTATTACTTTATCCGCCATATCTATATACCTCCTTAATTTATTTGGATCATATAATTCTTAACTTCCCGCTCCAACAAATTAAAGAGAGTTGTAATCAAAAATTCAATCCATATTAATATATAGTGACTTACTTAATAAGCGTAACACAGAAGTCAGGATTATGCAACAAGAATAACATTATTTCCTACGATAAATTCATGAGTATACTATTACTCCATGAATTTATCGTGTATTATTTCCCTGATGGAATTGACTTACATAACTATTCATTACGTCAATTTTACATTAACCGCCTGAGGACCACGTTGCCCTTTTTCCAGATCGAACTCAACTCGTTGGCCTTCATCCAGTGATTTGTATCCCTGTGACTGAATTGCTGAGAAATGCACAAACACATCGTCTCCGTCTTCTCTTTCAATAAATCCAAATCCCTTTTCTGCGTTAAACCATTTAACTGTACCAATCATTAATAAAATACCTCCTAAATACCTTTTATTTTAATATACTATCAATTTAAAACTTCTTGCTTAATTTATTATGTTAATTTTGTGTTCCAGCTATTCACCCTATTCTATGCCGGATTTACATACTTAACAAATGAATTTCCATAAACATGATAACCTGCTGTATAAACTATTTAATGCCACTTTTTGTTCTTACGTAGGTTATCTTATCTTCATTAATCTCATTTGTTGCTATAGTTACCGATTTATGAGAATCACATTCAGAAAGCTTATTCGCTCCATTTATCAACTGTCTTGCCCTTTTACCTGTCAGAATACACAGTGTATATCTGCTGTCCACCTTCTCTAGTAATGAACTTATTGGCGGGTCAATCATAATTTATCACCCCTTGAACATTTATACAAACTCATTTAATCAATTGTTGCTGAATTATACTCTTGTATTAAAGTATTTATCAGTTCCTCCACAGAAACTATTTTTTCTGCCCTATAAGCATTTTTGCCGGCAAATGCAAAT
>JAAZCB010000415.1 GCA_012513545.1 Clostridiaceae bacterium | reverse complement strand
ATATCTATTAAAGATTCTCCGCATTCTTTAATAGATACTCTTAATGGTACAGTGTTTATAAAAATACCAGCCATATTTTCAATATCCTTTATCTGTGGATTTCTCCCAGACATTACAACTCCAAATACAGCATCCTTCTCATTACTGTATTTATGTAATAACACCGCCCAAATTGACTGCAAAATTGAACTGACTGACAGTTTATATTCCTTTGATAAAGCAATTAATCCCTCAGAAAGCTTTGAATCTAATACGTACTTATATTCCTTCTGTACATAAATACTCGAATCTAATTTTTCAGTCTTAGGAAGGAAGGATGTCCCACTAATATCCTTCAGATAACTTTTCCAATAATCAACTGCCTCCTCCTTTTTTTGTGTCTGAAGCCATTTAATATACTCACCAAATTGCCTAACATTACCTTCTGAATAATTCAGGTGATTTCTTAATGCTCTATAACGCTCAAAAACCTCCTGTAGAATAATGCTTTTTGACCAGCCATCCATTATAATATGATGATAGCTGATAACAAGATTATATAAAAACTTTCCAGTCCTTATTAAAGCTACACGAAACAGCATTCCTTTTTCTAAATCAAAACCGTTATTCTTGTCCTCTTCTAAAAAATCGCTAAGAAATCCATCCCTTTTTTCAGGCTGAAGTATATCTGTATCAATATACTGAATATTCAGTTCTCTTTTCTCCATAACAACCTGTACAGGTATTTTAGCTTTTTTATTTAAAAAATTTGTCCTTAAAATATCATATTTTTGAACTACACCTTGAAAACTTTGTTCAAGAACTCCAATATCCAAGTCGCCTTGTATCTTTATAATCATTTGTTCAAAATATGCACTACTCTTTGGATCATATAAATAATTGTAAAATATTCCTTCCTGCATAGGTGTCAATTCATATACACTTTTAACCTTCAGCTTTTCACTCATTAGCCTTCCTCCTATATACACCGTTGAACAACCAGAACTAATCATAAATTCTTTCTAATTTATTTAGGCAAATACTACGACTCAAAAAACTCTATTATACCATCAATATCATCAACCGAAAGTTCTTCATTTTGTGTCTGTGTATCATAATCCAAAGTATCACAGTTTTCTTCATCATTAAGGATGACAATGTATTTTTGAAGTTCCCTGATATGAGGGTATGAAAAAATATCTTTTACTTCCAGCTTCATTTTATGTTGATACAATCTGGATACTACCTGTATGGCTTTTATTGAATCTCCCCCTAAATCGAAGAAATTATCCCAAACCCCAACCTGCTCTTTCTTTAAAACATCTCTCCATATATCTGCAAGTAGCTTTTCATTACTATTCTGCGCTTCCATATAAGCAGCTTTTTCCTTTTCAAAGTTAGCCGGTTCAGGCAGGTATTTAAAATCACTTGGAATAGCCTGTAAACGTATAAAACAAACTTGACAATCTTCCGGCAAACACGCTTTTTCAAGGTAATATGAAAGCCATGGCATCAGAACTCCATTCTTTAGTGTAATATAAACAATCAGATAAGTAATTCCTTCTCTACTCTTCTTTGCTAAAACCAAAGCATTTTCAACATCTTCACTCTCTAACAAAATACTCCTGATTTTATCCAAGGATATTATCTTTCCTGATATTTCAGCATACCCTGAACTTAATCCGATGTATTTTATGTGATTATTCGAATCTATTCTAACAATAAGTCCTGTTTTAAATAAATATTCTTCTTTGTTATATGGATTTGTAATCAAATGATTCTCTTTTGCGCATGAACAATCAATACTACTGCAAGAAATATAAAGCTCTCCCGGTACTCCTTCAGCCTGTAGCCTTAATGACTTGTTCAAAATATGGAGTTTCCTGGAAGAAACAAAATCTATCAATTGTTCTTTATCCACGTATGTACCAGAATAGCTATTTAATGCTGATAAAACTCTATCGTCCGGGCTAGCGGTACTCATCCTGCTTTTTATAGATTCTTTATCCTTAGCACTAAGAATATCTATATCGCCAATGCAAATTCTCGGATTATTGGTAACAATTTCAGCAATACAAATCAAGT
>JAAZCB010000414.1 GCA_012513545.1 Clostridiaceae bacterium | reverse complement strand
TTACTGCGGCTACTATGCCAAATGTATTGGAAGATGCTGTAGAGCCATACACAAATTCTAATTGTTATCATACATATGGGTTGTTTATCGGATCCTTGGGTACTGCTGTGAATAGTCTTTCTTCAATAAAATCTTTATTATATGACACTGGATTGATTTCAAAATCAAAACTGATTAATGCACTTAAGAATGACTTTGTTGGATTTGAAGATGTCAGACAATTATGTTTAAATTCCCCAAAATTCGGTAATGACGATGACTATGTCGATAGATTCGCAGTTGACATATCAAGTCAGTTTGCATCATATGTGTTACCATACAAGGATAGAACTGGGAAGCAAATTATGCCTGGTTTATACAATCATTTGTTTCATCATACTGCTTACCGAGTAGGCGCAACACCAGATGGAAGAAAATTCGGTGACCCTGTAGGAGAACATCTTTCTCCTACTCCCGGCACAGCTTATAATGGTCCTACTGCAACAATAAATTCCGTTTGTAAAATAAATACTTCGGAACAAATATTTGGATCGACCCTTCATTTGAATATTCCTAAGGTTTCTATTTCAAATACTGAAACACCATTAATGATTTTGGAATCTTTGAATATAGGATTTCTAAATCAAAAGGGCTGTGTTTTGAATGTCAACGTCCTTGATGCAGATACCTTAATTGATGCGCAAAAACAACCAGAACTATATGCCGATTTAATTGTGCGTGTTTGGGGGTTTTCATACTATTTTGTTAAGCTAAGTAAGGAGATGCAGGATCATGTTATTTCAAGAGCCAAAATATGATGACCGGATTAATAACTAAAATACAAAGATTTTCTGTTCATGACGGACCAGGAATTAGAACTACAGTTTTTTTAAAGGGTTGTTATTTAGAATGCATCTGGTGTCAGAATCCAGAAACTATTAAATCATATCCGGAAGTAATAAGATATTCAGAGAAATGTATCAAATGCGAAAAATGTGTAGAGGTTTGTGAGCATAATTGTTTTCAGTTTACTAACGAAGAGATCAGTTTTAAAAACGAAAGTTGTAATCAATGTTGGAACTGTGTGAATGATTGTCCAACTGCTTCCTTACTGAAAAGTGCCAACCTATACTCGTCCGATGAAATATTGGATATTGTAATGAGAGATAATGAGTTTTATAAGATTTCAGGTGGTGGTATTACCTTATCCGGAGGAGAACCTTTTTTCCAAAGTGAATTTTGTATAGATCTTTTAAAAAAAGCAAAGACTCGTAAATTAAATACGACAATAGATACATCTGGATATACTGACCTTGAGACTCTAAAAAGGGCGTTACCTTACATAGATTTAGTTTTGTATGATATAAAGTTCTTGGATAAAAGCTTGCATATTAAATATACTGGTAAATCTAATGTTCCAATTTTAAACAATTTCGATTTTTTATATGATGCCCAGATTCCAATAAGAGTTAGGGTACCTGTTATCCCTAATATTACCGATATTGACAATAACATTAGTAAAATTGAAGAATATTTAAGTAAATATGATAAAATCCTCGGTATT
>JAAZCB010000413.1 GCA_012513545.1 Clostridiaceae bacterium | reverse complement strand
CTATCCTGCCCTCCATAAGTACTTTTATGCTTCTTCGGATGCTTTCAGCATCCACATCGGTACAGCACACTTCACTATACCTTTCAAAAGGTGCTTTAATATCCATTGCAATATAGTCAACAAGATTATTGCCGATGAGGCTTTCAATTACCTGCGGATTGGTACCATTGGTGTCAAGCTTAACCTTGTAGCCGATACCTTTCAACTTTTCCAAGAATCTCCCCAGGCCTGTTTGGAGTGTAGGTTCTCCCCCACTGATCACCACAGCATCCAAAAAACCCTTTCTTTTGGCAAGTAATTGAGAAACCTCATCTATTTCAACAACATCTTCATTTTCATTAAGAGAAAGAAGCCTTCTGTTATGACAGTAAAAACAGTTCATATTGCATCCCGGCGTAAATAAAACGGCGCTGACCTTGCCCGGGAAATCCACAAATGAATTCTTCTGTATCCCGGCAATTTTCATGATACCTTCTCCATCATTTTAAATTTCTTGCGCTCAAAATATTCTTCTCTTTTTCCAATATTAAAATTGGTTATGGGCCTTAAGTATCCGGTTACTCTCGACCATACCTCTGTTTTATCTTTGCATTGAGGACATTCGAAGTGCTCGCCCTTTATGTACCCGTGATTTTTACATATGCTGAAGGTTGGAGTTATCGATATATACGGCATTTTATAGTTGGTAAACACCTTCTGGATAAGCTTTTTGCAAAGCTCTATGTCTTCTATGCTTTCGCCCAGGTAAAGATGCTGTACTGTACCCCCTGTATATAAAGATTGAAGCTCATCCTGCAGTTCGAGTACTTCAAAAATGTCATCTGAATACTCTACAGGCAGCTGTGTTGAATTTGTGTAATAAGGTGTGTCCTTGCCTGCAGTTATTATTTCCGGATACTTATCCTTATCAAGCTTGGCAAGCCTGTAGGAAGTACCTTCAGCAGGAGTAGCCTCAAGATTGTAGTAATGTCCGGTTTCGTTCTGGAACTCCATAAGTACATCCCTTAGATAATTCATTATTTCAAGCGCAAATTTCTGACCCTCTTCGGTTGTAATATCTTTTCCCATGAAATTCACAAGAGCCTCGTTCATTCCAATAATCCCTATTGTACTGAAATGATTGTACCAGTATTGACCTGACCTTTCTTTAACATTTCTAAGATAATGGGCCGAATATGGATAAAGTCCTTTTTCAGACTGCTGCTCAATAATTTTTCTCTTGATTTCCAGGGAAGTCTTCCCAATATTGGCTAATCTCCATAACCTGGCTTTAAATTCACTGGCTGACTTGGAAAGGTATCCTATCCTGGCTAAATTTATAGTAAATACTCCAACTGACCCTGTCAGAGGGTTACTTCCAAAGAGCCCTCCTCCCCTTTTCCGAAGTTCAGTTGTATCAAGGCGCAAACGGCAGCACATTGATACTGCGTCTTCAGGTGACAGGTCTGAGTTAACATAGTTTGCAAAGTAAGGAATTCCATATTTGCAGGTAATCTTCATGAATTCGTCAACAACAGGATTACTCCAATCAAAGTCCTTGGTTATATTAATAGTCGGTATAGGGAATGTAAATACTCTCCCCTTTGCATCCCCTTCAAGCATAACATCACAAAAGG
>JAAZCB010000412.1 GCA_012513545.1 Clostridiaceae bacterium | reverse complement strand
TGTAAACTCGCTACGGGTCGAATCAAACTCGCTTCGCTCAAACAGTGATTCGACTTATCCTTCGCTTCGTTAACATTCTCTAAAGCCTTTATGCAATGTTCTTTCCATAATATGGTTCACGATAATAAATGCACCCAGTTAAGGTTATAAATGGTCGGATAAAATATCTTTTGGAATATGTTTTAGTTTAACTATCTTATAGTAAACAGGAGTAATGTAATGGCAAAGGAAATCGAAAGAAAATTTCTTGTAAAGGACAGTGTTATTAATCATCTGAAGGATGGAGTGCTGTACAGGCAGGGATATTTAAGCTCAGTTCCGGAAAGAATTGTGCGTTTACGTATATATAACGGCAGTGGATACATTACCGTTAAGGGCTTTCCTGACGGCATAACAAGGCCGGAGTATGAGTACAAAATACCTGTTGTTGATGCTGCTGAAATGCTTGACAGTATTTGTGAAAAGCCTATTATAGAAAAAATCAGATATAAAATAGAACATAAAGGAAATACGTGGGAAGTTGACAAGTTCCTCGGAGAAAATGAAGGCCTCATTGTAGCAGAAATTGAGCTTGAGAATGAGGCTGCAGCATTTATTAAGCCTGAATGGCTTGGGGAGGAAGTAACATATGACCCCAGGTATTTAAACTCAAATTTGATAAGAACTCCCTTTAAGTGCTGGAATGGCTGAGCGTTCAATTAAATATTCAAAAGTGTAAAGCCTGACTTTTCATCATAAAGCCTTTTTGCATCAGTGCCAAGAATTTCATAAATAACAGCTTCTCCAACCAGCCATGTTTCTACACCTTCACGAAGACACCCCGTTATAGTATGACCAGCTCTTCCAAGAGAGCCATGCATATGAAGTACAGGATTCCCGTCTTTGTCAGTCGCAATTACCCCGGATGCAACAATTTCATGTGCTGCGTCTACCGGTAAAGTCATTTTTGCAGGGGGCATTTCCAATGTTTTACGTGGTCCAACTACCACATCTCCATTATCTACACCTCCTAACAATGTTACATGCCCAACCTTAATGCCGTTTTCCTTTGCAAATTTTTCTATACACTCCGGCACAACATCTCCATCCTCAAGCCTTAAAACAAATACCCTGCCCAACTTTCCCTCAACTGCTTTCATTTTCGTGGCACCCCTTAATCTTTTTTTATACAATTTTATCACATTATCATCATTATTTAATATTTCTTGTAAAGGGTGCTTTATTTTCACCCTTTACAAGAAACTTGGATTAAAATACAATAAACGGCATAATCTTTTCTACGTTATGGTTCATTACCCCACACTTTGCTGCCTGATATGTAAGCCGGAGTCTTATCCCATTGTACAAATGATACTGCTTGTGAGTTAAAGGAATAGTCATTAGTCTGTGTATAACTGCTCCAGTCATTTTTTGATATCCTTGAGTAAATATCAACAGAGCTTCCTGCCGCAAGATTTCCTGCATTGCTTGTAAAGCCTATTTCCATATATCCGTCTGAATCAGTAACAGGTACAGCAAGCTTGACATATTGAGAAGTTATTTTTGTGGAGCCGATATTTGAATAATCGCACCAGAAGTTCTGGGATTTTTCTCCATCAATTGTATAATAGTATCTTACTTTAACATCAGCCAGGTTAATAGATGATGTACCGGTATTTGTAACTCTGAAATTCATACCGATCTGGTTTATGGTTGCTGATTTATCCGGGTTAAAGAATTCAATCCTGAGATTGCCGGCTGCCGTCTGAGTAGGTGTAGGAGTTACAATGTTTGTCGCAGTTGGCGTAGGTGTTACATTGTTTGTCGCAGTTGGCGTAGGTGTTACATTGTTTGTCGGAGTAGGTGTAGGTGTAGGCGTGGTCGTATTTCCTAATGAAAATCCAGCCACCAGCTTTGATTGTTCCCACTCATTGCGTCCGCCCAATAAATATATCTCGTTATCTAGTTTTGTAAGATAGTATAAATTAAGATAGGATATCATCGAACTTTTTTCTGGGGTCCACGTGTCGCTTGAAGGATCATATTCTTCTATGGATAAGGAATAACCAGCATTATCAGTATAGCCTCCAAACGTGTATATTTTGCCGTTTATGGCTTCTGCGCAGAAACCGGTTTTAGCACTGGGCATAGATGCTTTGGTGCTCCATGTGCCTGAAACTGGATCATAAACATAAACGGAATTTGTTGGAGCAAAATTGTTCTGATCAGTTCCGCCCATAACATAAATCTTGTTATTAACTGAGGCTATTGCTGCATTTGCCAGACTGGCAGGTATATTTGCCTTAGCTGACAGTATTCCGGTTTGAGGGTCGTATTCACTTACCATATCATACTCAGCAGTCCCGCCGATTATATATATCTTGCTATTTGCAGCAACCAACGAAGTATTCATTTTATATGACACAGCAGCTTTTGTAAGCCATGTGTCACTGACCGGATTATATTCAAACAATATGCTTTGCAAAAAGTCTGTGGTTCCCATAACATATATTTTGTCACCAGATGCTACCGCACCAGTAAAATGGTAAGATGGATAAGCATTATTCTTTGAAGACCAAAGGCCGGTCTGAAGGTCATATGCCATTACTGAATTTTGTACATCATTATTTCCAAAGACATATATATTATTGTTTACTGCTGCGCAAGCCAAGCTGTATCTTTCATAAGGTATGCTATTATAAACCGTCCAGTTGGAGGAGGGATCAACAGTTCTGGTGCTGTAAATTTTATTAATAAGAGCCTGTCCGTCACAGGTTTGTGGATATACTGCAGTTGAATTAACACTTGTTCCTTCTACATTGTCGATAAGTTTAAAGTTTTTTAGTATTGCTGGTCTTCCATCAGGGCTGGTATCTGTTACATATAAATACCAATTACCATCCGGGTTTTGCAATTTATCAGAACTGATATCTGTTAAATCCAAAGCAACTGTTGCATCGCAAGGAGTTGTGGTTCCATCAAAAGCATAATTTCCTCCGGAACTTTCCCCAAAGGCTATGGGTTTCCAAATCAATGCCGGATTAGTATCAGTGCTGTTTGAAAAGCCTGCATAAGTACTTATTTGATTTCTCGAAGAATGACTGAGTGTGAATTCAGCAATGTACTTAGGAGTATATGACTGCTTGACAGTAATCCAATAAAAGTCCGAAAATACCATTGTTCTCATGTCGGCGGTCGGACCTCCGTTGACAGATGAAATGCTGTTTAAAGCATCATAGCATACCCATATGTAACCATTATTCCCCCAGTCGGTTCCCCATGAGTTTGCTATTTTAAATGCGCCCTTTTCACCACTCTCAACTGTGTTGTTGTTGTTTAAATCCACCCAAATATCATCATTATAGCCAACTACTGTCATAGCGTGTGAGCCATTATATCCATCAACCATGTAGCAGGCTTGCTGACCGACAAACTGTGCATCATTTGCTGTGGCAGGATCATCTTTAACATTTGTTATTTTCCAGGATTCGATACTAGTTGAGACTAAAAGAACATATCCATCAGCCAACATAGTTTTTACATCATTTAAGTCACTGTCATCAGGACTGGTAACCACCGTACCATCAAAATTAACCAGAGGTATATACCCCATTTTATCAATTCTGTATTTCATGGCGCTTTTATATACCGATGACTGCGTTGGCCATTCCAAATAATTCTTTGAATTCTGTCTGCTGCCACTATATGGGAAATCACTCCACAGGGCTGCTCCATTTTGACTTAAAAGTCTGTAGGCACTTGAATGATTCGTGCCATTGTCATTACCACCATTTATGAAGTTATATGTCCATTTGGGCGATAATTTTGTAGTGTTATCATTATCATTTTTTGCATTCCACCCTTCAGAACGTGCTACCATATAAGTCATCTGATAATATGTAGAGGCAAAAGCCACACAGGAATTGAGCTCCCCCTGGCTCCTTATGGAAGGAAAAGCTGCCAGTGTGCTGTTATCTACACTATCTGGAAGTACAGAGGCTGAAAGACTAGATGTTGAGTCGGTTGAAACCTTGTTGCTTTTTGCAAAAGATTGTATATTTGATCTTTTGTTCACCTCTTCCCCTTCATCTACTGCAATATCCTCACTAAGAATGTCCAACTTCTTAACCTTACGTTCATTGTTGATTCGTTCAAGTCCCAGTTCATTAAGCTTAACTCCTTCGGTCTTAATCATGTTTTCTTCAAGCCATTTTTGTTCTTCTTCATTTGGCGCCTTGAAGCCCGTTGAATTTGAATAACAATTGTAGTCGTACCCTTCATCCTGTGCATTATCTCCTGCAGCAGAATCTGCCGGTATTTGAGAAAATACCATTGATACTAATAAAATAAGGCTTACAAGAATCCCAAACTTGCTTTTTTTTCTTTTCATAGTAATTCACTCCCGTAATAAAATTTGTAGATCATAGATGATGTACAAATAAAATAATACCAAAATATTGCATGTTATGGAATATAATTTTAAGTATGATTTTTGATATAATTAGAGTTATTTTTATACATACAAAACAATTTTACGCATATTTTTCCATAATAATTGGATTTTGACTTTGGTTCGATAAAGTTGTATTAAATATACTTGTTTTGTGAAAACTTGGATTTCTCCTGCCACTTTGTGTGAAAGCTCAGGGGCTCCCAAGTTCCTGTCATCTCCTCGTATACACATATCTTGTGCTTGTTATCTAATGTACCTTTTTCAGTTATCCCTTCCCATCTGTAACTGTCCTTTGAGGTTCCTTATGTTGGGTCGTTAAGGCTAGCAAATGTGACCGGTTTGTCCTGTGTTACCTTTGCATTCAAGGTACCGTATGTACGTATCCTTACAGGAATCTTGACTGTAATTCCGGGGTTATGATCAGGGTTTTGCCTGTATCGATGGAATTGGTTTACATAATGTGCTTTTTGGCACTTATCACCACAGCGACAGCGGAGAAATAATAAATTCCAGATTCACAAAGCAGTCTAGCTTTTCTTGGCATTATGACCGCCTTCTTCCTCTGGAATTTTATCACTTTTTGTCGTGTCAGAGAACCGTCCCCTGTCACTTTTATCTTCCGTTAATAAGCGCCATAACCTCAGCTCTGGTTCTTGCATCAGTTTTAATGGTTCCCCTGAGCGCTGAAGTAATAGTCTTTGAACCGGGCTTCTTAATGCCTCTCATCGTCATGCAAAGGTGCTCTGCCTCGACCACCACAGCTACTCCCAAAGGATTTATCGAGTCCATAATTACATTTGCGACCTCGCTTGAAAGGCGCTCCTGCAGCTGCGGCTTCTTTGCAACCAGGTCAACAATTCTGGCAAGCTTGCTAAGTCCCATTATTCTGCCTTTTTTGGGTATATAAACAACATGGGCTACTCCCACAAAGGGAAGCAGGTGATGCTCACAAACAGAGTACAGCGGTATATCCTTTACAAGCACCATTTCCTCATGATTTTCTTCCTGAAATATTTTAACAAGTTCTTTTGGGTCCTGGTGGAGTCCCGCAAAAATCTCTTCATACATTCTTGCTACTCTGTCGGGAGTTTCCTTAAGACCTTCACGGTCCGGGTCATCCCCAATTGCAATAAGAATTTCTCTCACAGCTTTCCTTACACGTTCCTGATCTATCATTTCATCAACCTCTTTCCATACAAGTAAATAACGAAGTACCAAAGCACAACTGGTATTACTTTTCCTTCTTAAAACATTATACTCCATTATAAAAAAAATAACAAAAGGACGCAAATTTGTTTTGGCAAAATGCGTCCTGCCTTTATTCTCTGCAGCTTCTATCCTACATTCTGAATAATCATATCAGGTGCAATCGTGTTTTTGTTAAGCTCCTCCTTAAGTTTATTCAAAAGCTCAATAGAAGGTTCAAACTCTTCATAAAACATTACTATAAAATCTCCCGGTTCCGCATCAAGCACGGCCTTTTCCAGAGCTTTTACCTCCGAATAGATAATTTCCACATTCTCTTTGCCTGCTCCATTTTTAAAAACAACATCATAAAAAATTCCTGCTACCTCTCCGGGCGCCCTGCCCCGAAGGTCATTATCCTCCTTGATATATATCTTCTCAAAGTAATTGCCGCAAATCCTTGCAGCCTCAGTTATACTTGAGTCTGTTCTGTCACCCGGCATCCCTATAACGCCGACAAATCTTTTGGCTGACAGCTTCTCTATAAACCTTGCAACTTCCCTGTAGCCTGCAGGATTATGACTGTAATCGAGCATTACTTTAAAATCACCCATATCGAAAATATTAAACCTGCCCGGATTTGAATTAATGTCCGGATAAAAGGTTGCAAGCCCTTCCCTGATCGAATCGGCTTTAACGCCTAATGCATATAATGAAGCCGCGGCAGCAAGCGAATTCTCAATATTACACTCTAATATTCCGTCAAAGGTTATGGGAATATCCTTCAAATCAATTAATGCCTTAACTGTTTTTCCGTTATATATATAAACT
>JAAZCB010000411.1 GCA_012513545.1 Clostridiaceae bacterium | reverse complement strand
TTCCTGCCACCGGACAGGCGGTGTAAAATGCTCCGGAATACTCAGCAATCTCATTGGCCTTTCCTCCCTGTCCCTCATATAAGTAAATATAACAATACTATTTTGCAAGAAACATACCATAGGGAATAGGCCATAAAATTAAACGTACCAGCATCAGTGTGTTATGATAGGCTCTTTTCTATAATGGCTTTATTATTACGTTGTTGCGCTGAGATTACTTTGTTTTTGCTTTTTTCCATATAAAAAGTAGTAAAAACCAATATTTGCGATTATAACCATGGTCACTATCAAATATAAATAACGCCATCCTATGTATGGAATGAGTGATCCAAATAAATATGGACCCATGCCGTATCCTGATTCATAAAAAAGAAAAAGTAGCCATTGCTGATCCAAATCTGTAGGGTTGCGATCCCTTTATTGCTATTGCCTGAGCACAGGAATGAAAGTTGCCGTAACCTAAACCAATTAAAACAGCGGCTAATAATAAAATAATTGCATTACTGGCCTGACTATACACAAGTATGCCGGCTGCGAAAATTAAAAGGGAAGGATATATCACAGAATTCGCACCTTTAGTATCAAGTAATCGCCCGGAATAAGGCCTGGAGAGCAAGATCGCAATAGCGTATACAGGGAAAAAGAAGCTGGCAGCTTTAACTAAATTGATCTCCTCAGCATAGACTGACAAAAAAGGCCCTACAACTGAATAACCGATGCCAACGACCAATGAAACGATCGCAATTGGGATCGCCGTAAATTCAATAAAATTTGATAGCTGGAACTTTTTTGCAGTATTTTTTTCAATTGGATCGACTACTGTTTGAACCGGTTGAATAACAGTAAAAGATAGCGCCAGACTAATGGCAGCTAATATGGCAGCACAAACAAATATAACAGTAAAACTTGTATAATGGCTTAAAAGAATTCCTAAGAAGGGACCTATTGCTTGACCCAATGTTACATTCAAAGAATAGTAGCCAATCCCTTCCCCACGTCTGCTGGAAGGAAGTATCTGCGCAATCATTGTTGCCGTAGCTGTAGTTGCCATTCCAAAAGCAAAACCATGTATCAATCTGTTGATGAGCAATAAAGGTAAATTAGTTATGATCAAATAAAGTACGATAGTAACCATATTGATAAATAAGCCAATGATCATAACCTTTTTACCTTCTGTACCAATTATTGGCCCAGCTACCAGTCTGCCAATTAAAGCCCCAATAACAAAAATACTTGCTGCGAAACCCGCTACCCCTGCTGATGAATTAAATACTTCTATAGCAAATGAAGCGATGGTAACGATCAATAGATTAAATACTATTGCAACAAAAAAATTTATTGTGAATATGGTAATAAAATCCTTAGTCCATAAACTTTCTTTTTTCATGTTATGATCCTATCAAAAGTTGATATATTTCAAATTCCATGCATTTCCATTTTATTTTGTAATTGATAAATTGCAATTATTATGCCAAATAATAGCTTACCTTTTGTCGAAACTTTTGAATGTTATTATAAATTTAAAGAGGACAGCTTGCTTTATCAGCTAACTGCCCCATCTCAATATTTTCATACTTATTCATAAAACATCATTAGATCTTTATTTATCTGTTTTCTCCTGCCATGTATTCCCGCATTCAAAACAGGAAATAGTGAGCGGTAAGCCCTTAAAAAAATTATGCATAATGCGAGCATCTATATAAAGTTGATTAGACCCACAAGCAGAACAACTTATTTTCGAAAGATACAACTCAACCTTCTCTTTCCTCATTCTATTGATATATATCTTGAATGTCACCGCAATAACAGCTGCTATCACTATTAATAGTATTTTAATTAAATCCATTTTTCTCCTCCATTTGTCTTATTTCAAAAATATAAATTGAATATTGCACAGGTGCTTGCCAAGTGCTTAAATATCCATTATAGAGGAACTATTAATGCTGATTTTTAATAAAGCTAATCTTTGTTTTGTGATTTAAATACGGGTTCCCATTTATCCCCACAATGTAAACAGGTAATGATTATTTGGTCACTGCCACGCAATCCGGTCTTCCAATACCACCCTCTAGTACTTGATACGAGTTGCTTTGAATTACAGTTAGGACACTTGAACTCATTTTCAGTTTGTTCTTTTATATTTGTAAGAAACGCTTTTGCATCAGCATTCTGTTTACCTCGTATAACGATATAAACTGCACATATTATTAAAACTATGATTATAAAAATATAAGGCTGCTCCATATTATTCCTCCTTATATGTCAGGTTTATCCCGTAATCCCTTTATATATTCTGCTTTCAATAATACTCTTGTCCCTCCATTTGCATTAATCAGTCGTAAAATAGCATGCAAAATTTATTATAATTATGAGTATACACATATTATGCGCAAAAGCCATGCCAAACTTTGATAAAAACTAGCTATTTTGCTGCTTTTGTGGCGGCGAATGGAGCTGATACTATTTACTTAATTTATCCTGTGGACGTTGAATAATACTTATCAGCTTTGATATATTCTGAACATTTTCCAAGTCCATAACGGCGGAAATGAGTTGTTCAGTTATATTCTCCGAAATACCTACTTCTTTGTGAACAATGTACATTTTTTGTATGTTTTCATCCCAACCAAGATTATAATATTCAGCAGGATTAATGATCATTTCCTTTTCATATACTGTACCATCTGAGAGTGTTATCTTTATCCTGCCGCATTTTCTTTGGATATGCTCATCCTTACATAGTTTGATTCGCGAAATTATTTTTTCTACTTCCGAGTCTGAGAAGCATTGCATTTGGCTCTTGCTTAGAACTGGGCTTTTTATTGCATTGGCAATATTAAAAACAGCACTCATTGTGGTCTGTACATCTGTAGTGAAAGGTCCTCTATACGAAGTTCCCGGATAGTCTGCTTCAGAAGGGGCCATAAAATAACAAATTTCTTCAATTTGATCCGGTTTAATTCTCTTTTCCTCAACCAAATTTGCAGTTAGTGTAAATGGAGTTTGACATAGCATACAAGTAGGCCAGAACTTAAATGTCACATCGAGGATATTGAATTCTCTACCAAGGCTGCTGAGCGCATCTTCAAGATTACTCCCGTCCTTTATTCCGGCGAATGCATGCATAAACCCGGCACCTCCATCAAAGGCGGACTCTGCTCCTTTGACTCCTTCAGCCGCCAGTAAAGCAGCTAACACCGCATTTCTTGCACCTGCTCCACACTGATAGAACCATTCAGTAGTACCAGCTGCGAAAGATTCTGTTATGCCTCCCGCAAAAGATGCAGCTATACGTACAGCGTTTACAATCCCCTCGGCATCCAGTTTTAATAATTTAGCAGCAGCGGCGGCTGTCGCTATTGGAACGTAAAGAGGAGTCGACCGAAAACCCCTTGGTTCAGATAACTTTGCTAAGACTTTCTCAAAAGCTCCCGTTACTTCGTAGCTAGTTAGCACTGCCTCCATAACCTCTTTGCCTGTACATTCAAAATTTTCAGCAATGGCAAGAACCACAGGCAATACCATTACGCCGCTGTGAGCGCTGCCGAGTGTATCTTCCTGCGCCCGTGAATGAAACATTGTCGAATTGGCAAATACTGCCCCGGTCATTGAAACTTTGCTGCCGCCCATAAATAAGGTGGCTTTTTTGCCGTCCGATTTACCCTCATACTCCTTGATTATTCTTCGAGCCACTTCTGCGGGCATCAGTTTGTAACCGGCAATCCCGATACAAATGGCGTTTAAAATACAGGTTTTTAATTTTATCTTTACTTGTTCAGGTAACCGATCATAATTTAGTTGATAAGCAAATTCACCAATAACCTTACCTATATCCATCCGTCTCACCTCATCAAAATTACTCATAACAAAAAGCATTAGATCCAATCAAAGGGAAAGTATCTCGTAAGAAAAAAAAAGATTTAGTACAATCAGCAATCTTATTTTATCTACTTATTGCAATTATCATGCCAAATGCGTTTTCAACAAAAAGTTTTACTTTGTTGTTCTTGTCAAGTTATAGAATTACTCTATTAATTAGTTTGTATTATGATAAGTAGTCTATGCAGTCGAGGCCAGGTAAAAAATTGTGGCCATTTGGACTTTTAATACTTGGTAAACTTGAGGTAAATATAAATTGAAAAATATACGCCCCCATGGTTTTCACCATGCATTTTTGATTGTAGTTGCATCCTGCGCAATGGCTATACCAGCGGCAATCGTTTGGAATTGTGCTGGTATTTTTATGATTCCAGTTACCAGAGATTTAGGCATTTCAAACGGTATGTTTTCTATTTTTTTTGCGATCCCATCAATATCCCAGGCACTGCTTTTTCCTATTATTGGGAATATTATGGTCAGGACCAATGCCCGTATTCTGCTATCAATTTGTGTCATGATCAGTGCAATAACTTTAGGTGCGCTGTCTACTTTTACGTCTATAATCCAATTTTATATTGCTGCCGTGTTTTTGGGATTGACTGGACCTCTGATCATGGTTTGCATGCCTACGCTTATATACCGTTGGTTTAGTGTGCAAAATGGATTTTATATCGGTCTTTGTTCAGCTTTTACAGGTATAAGTGCTATTGTATTAAATCCATTAGGTGGGTTTATCATTGCAAACTATGGCTGGAGAATAGCTTATCTGGTTTTTGCGGCGATCATTGCTGTTATTGTATTCCCGCTGGTCGCTTTGTTTATTAGGAACTACCCCAGTGAGAAAGGCTTACAACCCTATGGTTACAGAGAAGAAACAACATCTGATCATATAAACCAAGAAGTGGGTATTGATGTATCCTTCTCAGCAGCAATTAAATCTGCTCCTTTTTTTATGCTTATCATTTTTGCCATAGCATGTGGTTTTACCAATGCTTTCACCGTGCATCTTCCTGCATACGCAGATTCCATTGGAAAAGATATTTCTATTGGAGCAACTATTGTTTCATTCTGTATGGCGGGTCTGTTATTAGGGAAGATAGCCTTGGGTGTTACAGCCAATCTAAAATGTCCGGCGGTAGACGGTGTTAAATGTCCAAAAATTGACGAAAGAGCAGGCCAAGTAACACCGTCT
>JAAZCB010000046.1 GCA_012513545.1 Clostridiaceae bacterium | reverse complement strand
GGATGTTACCGTGAATTTTACGGGTACTGTAATTCCTGAACCCGGTGACGAGCTGCATGTAGTGCTTGTATATTCTCCTTTTCTCGAAGTTGACATGGAAAATGACGGCCCGGATGACATGCTGACTCATACCCTTGACGCCAATGATATTACAAACGGGAAAACGCTTACCTTTACAAATATCAATCCGTTTGCAGACGAAATATATGTCGCTGCTTTTGTAGATACTGACGATAATGGTCCGGGCGAGGGCGAACTTTTGGAATGCTATAAGGATTTGAGTGCCTACGAAATTCTGTCCGGAGAAAAAGATGCAACGAACGTGGCCGGGGAAACAGCGATAACCATTGATCTGGATAAGGTTGGGTTGGGGCGCTCACTGGATGTTACCGTGAATTTTACGGGTACGACTAAACCTTTACCCGGTCAAAAGCTGTATGTTTCGCTCTTTTATTCTCCTTTGACCGAATTTGACACAGAGCATGGCTCCGAACCGGATATCATGCAGTCTCATATCCTTACGGCCAATGATATTACAAACGGGAAAACACTTACCTTGTCAGATATCGATCCGTCTGCAACAGAAGCATATGTCGGTGCTTTTGTAGATACTGGCGATGACGGTCCGGGAGAGGGCGAACTTATTGAATGCTACAAGGATGTGGATTTCGTCGATGCTGTATTTGGAGAAGCAGAGGCAACGAATGTGATCATGGAAACAGCGATAACCATTGACCTGGATATGGTATTAGAAATGCCATAAGAGTAAGAATATTTCAAAAAGTTATTTTTGATTCTTTTAAACTGCGGCTGCCTTAAAACAAGGCAGCCGCAGTTGTCTTTGCTTCTTATGTTTTCCCTGTCTTCGGGGTGGCGCGTGTTTTTGTACTCGCGGTACGGAGCGCCAATGACATATACCAGCCTGTTACCGTTGATGGTATGGTGTCGTGAGGGATTGCGGAACGATAATTTATCAGTTTACACCGACTTAATTTCGAGGCAAAAACCTTCGAAAACCTCTGAACCGACCGCAGGGAGTTCACCGAAGGTAAACCCACATGCACTATACCATGTATTAGGCTTTTGTGCCTTATTTTTTTAGTATTTCAATCAATTCTTTGTTTATATACAAAGTCTCTCTTCCAACTTTTTGAGATTCAACGATTCCAATACCTTCAAGTTTTTTCAAATATCGGGAAGCTGCTTTTCTTTCCACGCCTAATTTATTAACAACAAATTCAATTTTTGAATAAGGCTGCTCAAAAAGTAATTCAACAAGTTCTTTTCTATATACTTTAGGTGCCTTTTCCTGAACCTTGATTATTGTAGCATCAAGCTGGTCTTTGATATTTGTAATTCTGGCAATTGTGTCTTTTGAAGTGCTTTCAACAGCTTTAAGCATAAACATTATCCATTCTTCCCATTTTCCTGTCCGATTAGTCTGATTTAATAGTCGATAGTATTCTAATTTATTTGCGATTATATAAGAACTTAAATATAAAATTGGAACATCAATCAATTCGTTAAGTATCAAATACAAGATGTTTAGAATTCGACCGGTCCTGCCATTTCCGTCATAAAAGGGGTGAATGCTCTCAAACTGATAATGCAATATTGCCAGGTTTATCAAAGGGGATAGATCATCTTGTTGGTTGTAGTGTTGAATAAAATTTGTTAGTAAGTCAAGTATTTCTGCTTTGTCTTGCGGTGGGGTATAAATTATTTCGCCGGTTGTATCATTTTTTAATACAGTACCGGGAGTATTTCTAATCCCTGCAGTATTGCCAACCAATTCTTGTTGAATACCGACAATGTCATTTACTCTTAAAAAACCTTGTCTCCTGGCAATGTCATATCCATAAAATATTGCTTTTCGATAATTTACAACTTCCTTTGTTTCTGGTGAGATATGGGTTTTATTAATAGTCAATGCTTTGTATAGTTCATCTTGTGTCGTAGTTATATTTTCAATCTCCGAGCTGTCTTTTGCTTCCCGTAGAACTATTGCATTTATCAACATTGCCTGATTAGGAATTGTCTTTGCAATCCCTTTTAACTCAGATAATGCTGCAGTAGATTTGTTCGTTTGTCTAAGAATTTCTATTGTTTCTACCTTTTCTCTCAAAGGTGGAAGTTTTTCAAGTTGATAATGTGGTGCATTTTGTCCCATATTCTTGCTATTTGTCCCAAAAATACAAATTATGGTACAATTGCCAGTATCAGTAGTGGTCTTTTTTCATGAAGCATTGCGCACATTTTGCCGGTCAAGGTACGGATTTGATTGAGTTATACTAGTGGCGCGGTCGCGGTATAAGTTTTACAAATTTGTTTGAACAGCAGAACATCAATGCAAAAGGTATGACAAACTAATGAACTTTATTGTCCGTGTTATAGTTATTTGCTGTTCAAATGTCCCGGTGTGAGTATGGATTTATGTTTTAAAAGAAAAATGTCCGGAAGGGTTTAAAATGCTATATAATTTGGACCTTTCCATACATATCGCATACAGCATCCTGACTTGTGACAATTAGTGCGGTAGAAGATTCCACTTTTTTACCAATGGAGCTAAGTTACTTTTCATAAGCTCAGTAGCGGGTGAAGTAAATTTGAAGGTTTCTCCGGTTACATTATCACGT
>JAAZCB010000045.1 GCA_012513545.1 Clostridiaceae bacterium | reverse complement strand
TGTGGAGAAGTATCTTTTAGCTGCGGCCATATTACTGCCCGCACTTAGTGGAGTTTTGTGCTATATAATCAGAAAGTCTGCAGTAAGGAAAATCCTGGTTGCACTGACAACCTTGATATTGTTTGGTGTATCGGGATGCTTTGTAAACCTTTTGATTAAATCAAACGGTATTATAAGAATCGAACTCGAGCATTTAATGCCTTTTATTGGATTTGGAGATATCATCAAGATTCTTGATGTTGTTTTACTGGTATATGTAGCTGTAATCGGTGTAAAGTTAAAAAGACCTCTGATAGTATGTTTAACGGCAGCACAATTTATACCGCTTTTTATATTTGAAGTGTATTTTAAGGTTGTAGAACCTAAAAGCTCTTTTGTTATTGACTACCTGTCACTGGTAATGATTCTGCTGGTTTCGGTTATAGGTCCTGTAATTACCCTTTTTTCAGCGGGTTATATGAAGGAGCATGAGCATCACCTTAATCTCAAGGTTTCAAGACAACCAAGGTTTTTTATGATTCTCTTTGTCTTTCTGAGTGCGATGAATGCGCTGGTAATGACAAATAATATCATGTGGATGTATTTTTTCTGGGAAGTTACTACACTTTGTTCTTTCCTGCTTATATCCCATGACAAAAGTGAAGAGTCCATCAAAAACGCTTCAAGAGCACTTTGGATTAATCTCCTGGGCGGTGTGGCGTTTATTGTTGGTATCATTTTAATTTATAAAAGCAGCGGCACACTGTCAATTGAACAAATAGCCAACACGCATATTAATGCCGGACTTAAAGGGCTTCTTCCTTTAGGCTTGGGGTTCTTGTGCTTTGCAGGCTTTACAAAGTCTGCCCAGTTTCCTTTTCAGAGTTGGCTGCTTGGTGCAATGGTAGCTCCTACCCCTGTATCTGCGCTTTTGCATTCAAGTACAATGGTCAAGGCGGGGGTTTACCTGATAGTAAGAATTTCACCTTCCTTCAGTGGTACAACACTTGGACAGATTATAGCGGTGGTTGGAGGTTTTACATTCCTTGCCGGTTCTGCTATAGCTATTAGTCAGAGAAACGGTAAAAGGGTTCTTGCATACTCTACAATTGCAAACCTAGGACTAATAATATGCTGTGCAGGTATAGGAAGTTATCTTTCAATTGCTGCAGCTGTATTGCTTATGGTTTTCCATGCGGTTTCAAAAGGGCTGCTTTTCCTTTGTGTGGGGACTGTTGAGCTTGGAATCGGCAGCAGGGATATTGAGGATATGCAAGGCTTGATGAAACGGATGCCTTTTACAACAGTAGTAATGGTTATGGGAATGATTTCGATGCTGCTTCCACCTTTTGGTGTTCTGGTGACCAAATGGCTTTCTATTGAGGCTTCGGTACATCTGCCGCTGGTGCTTGTGTTTATTATACTGGGAAGTGCATTTACTGTTGTTTTCTGGGCAAAGTGGATTGGAATTGTTCTTACAATGTCATATCATCCGACCTATATAAAAGAAGAACTGAAAGTATCCATGAGAGCAGCACTTTCATTCCTTTTGACTTGTGTTCTGGCATGCAGCATATTTATAGTTCAACTATATGACAGGTTAATATTTCCATATGTAAAAACTCTGAAACTTCAGGATTCTACATTTTTGTCCAGCCATAAGTTTGGAATTTCGCCCGTTGGTTTGGATAAAGCTTTGGTTGGTTCCTTTGACTCAATGATGTTTTTTGTAATAATCTGTGTGCTTGTTGTGCTTATTGTTATCCTTTTAAACAAGACTAATCCTGAGAGCATAAAAAAGCCTTATTTATGCGGTGAAAATACAGCAGACACAAAAGGGCTTGAATTTATGAGTCCGGGGGAAAAAATTGAAAATGTAATTGTCCACAATTACTACTTTAAAGGGGCACTTAATGAAAATAACCTGACACTGTGGATGAATGTCATTTCCTCTGCAGTAATTCTGATTCTGTTTGGGGTGGTGATAGGATGACATACAATATTATTATTGCGGTAATAACTATAATAGTTGCTCCTGTAATAGGTGGTTTCCTTTCGGGGATTGACAGGAAAATATCTGCAAGGATGCAAAACAGATATGGGCCTCCAGTGCAGCAACCATTTTATGATTTTTTCAAGCTGCTCGGAAAGGAAAGAATTACAGTTAACCAGACTCAAATGGCATTTGTTCTGGGACATCTGTTCTTTGCAATAGCAAGTCTTGTAATGCTTGTTTTAAAGCAGGATTTACTGATGCTTATGTTTGTTCTGGCTTTTTCAACGGTATCTCTTATTATGGGTGCGATGAGTGTGCGTTCACCATATAGCAAAATAGGTG
>JAAZCB010000410.1 GCA_012513545.1 Clostridiaceae bacterium | reverse complement strand
GCTGGTACCAATACTGAATTTCCGACTGTCCATCCAGTGTTCTTACTGGTCGGTATTCCACTCCCTCAATGCCGTTAGTTTCAAATATTGTACGAATATCCTCATTTATTATCCATTCATCCCGACCGAAGACTCTGAATATCGAAAGGTTTTAACAAGTGACTTAGCCCTGAAGGTTAGGGCTGGTGTCTGATTACCCTTGGATCAATCAAATCAACAAATCCATGGCTCGAATTGCAAGTAAATCTTGTCGTATAACCATTCCCGCAGGATCTGTTATCTCTGTTATACGCCCCTGCGAATCCCTGGCATAACTAACACTTTTTCCACATTCATCAATTGGAAATTTGCTGGTAATAATCCTCCTGAAAGTTTGGGCGGAGCACAAGTATACCTTCCTCTATTCCAGTATTTCTTTCCTTTGCAACAGATTCAACGATACGGTCAGCCCATTCATTTTTCGCCTCATTACTTACGTTACCCATTCCTGACAAATGGTAAGTACTCATACCCCAGCGATATATCATAGTTTTTTGTTCACGTGGGGATTCATAAATTTTTGCAGAGAAATCAAAAGTCATTTTGTAATCTTCACCAACACTGGTTTCTGGGATTTCAATACGGGACAGATACTTTTTAGTATAGACATTTCCATTATTAACACTGCCGGATATTCCTCTGAATTTGTTGTGCTCAAAATAGTAATGTCCGCTGCTTCGATAAATTTCATAACCGGGATGAGATATAATATCCTCACAAGTATGAGTCAATGCCCAGGGAGCCAATAAATCATCATCATCAAGACGGTATATATAATCATATTTACATTGGTTAAATCCGAATTTAAGTTTATGACCTATTGATGGAAACCGCTCTTTCAGGTTTATAATTCTAATTTTAGGATGTTCAAATTCATACTCAACTAAGGGACTATCATTAATAATAACCATTTCCGATTCGCCTGTAAAGTCCTGACGAATAAAAGATTCCATGGCTTCCTCCAGCAAATGGTGTCGTTGATAGGTTAAAGTTAATACGCTGATCATAAAAACCCGCCTCCCAGGATATTAGTGGTTTTGAATATAACTTATTTAAAAAAATGAATTACAAAAAATGTACATCCTCCGTATTTAATTTTCTTATTCAGCATTACTATATGCAGCATAGGGACCGTCCGTGTTACATACTGCAAAGAAAATATAAAACATCTGAAAAATGTGTTTATAAAAGTCCCGCCAAACAGTATGATGGCATTCCATAATTAATAATACAGTAACCTATCGCTGAAAATTAACATAATATGTACTATGCCATAGATGTTTGGAAAGGGGTAAGATTGACTATGTCTGAAGAAACAACTACTAATCATGGTAATAAGTGTCGCCTTGCAGTTCATACCGTCTTCCTTGCAAGGGAAAATATTCTGTTTCTTAAGGAATGGCTGATATACCACATTGAAATAGGCGTAGATCATTTCTATCTTTATGATAATTCCAGTGCCGAAAACAATCGTAAAGTAAACAAATATGGAATTCCCTATGCTAAAATCACAGAAGGTATGACTGACAGTGATATACAGGATACCCTGAAAGAAATACAGCAAGATCTTCCCGGACGGATTACTTATATAGAATGGTCACCTGAGAATGAACATGGAAAAAAAATATTTGGCCAGCTTGATGCAATTAGGGATTATGTAGAGAAGTATGGCTGCAATTCAGATTGGACTGCTTTTATTGATATTGATGAGTTTATCTTCAGCCCTGAAGGAAGGACTCTTAAGGATTATTTGGAGGAGTATGAAAAAAGGGGTATTGAGGATCTGGTACTCCATCAGAAAAAATTTGAGGAGCGCTACAACAATCTGGATAAATATGTTATCCAGAACGAAAGATGTATAGAAGGTGTTAACACCATTGGGTGGGCTTGTAAGCATATTATTCGTAATGACAATATTAATCTGACTGCACTGATAGAAAAAAGAAAAGGATGTAATATACACTATATTCCAATTAAGAGAGGAAAGTATTTTGATGTAAAAATGGATGAACTCCGTTTCAACCACTATAATACAAATAAAAAGCTGCTTGATTGGATGAAAGGATACTACCATGCAGAAGAGGATTTCTATCTGAATGCCACGGATAACGGTATGAGGAAATATTGGAAGCTAGTAGAGGAAAAGTGCAGTAAGCATTGTGCAAACGCGCTTTTGAAGCAACACACAACTTAATGGCTTATGTTTGGAAAATGCTGATATTTTTTGCACAAACGCTTTTTGCTTGCTTAATATATTAGTATATTCAATATCCGTATAAACCATAAAGTATCAAAGTGGAAATGAACTTCTACTAAGCTGACAAATAATAAAATATTGTGTAATTAGCATAAGATAAGAAAATGGATACTTTACTAAAGCTTTTTCCCAGTTAATACATTAAATAATGTCTATGTTTCAGGGGGGTTTAATTATGCCCAATCATACTGGTAACCTTGCAGCAACAATAAATACCGGTCAGATGCTTAAACCTTGTTCTTATTCCTTGCCAAGAGAGTTAGTATGCTTACAAGTCATAAAGGTTATAGATCAGGTCTCAATAAGGGACTGCTTAATCAGGGACGTCATACTGACACCCCAGGCAGGGGCATGCCGTTCAAAATTTGTTTATGTTAAAGCCGGTGACTATAATATCATAGAAGTTAAAGTGTCAGAGAAAACTGACTCCTGCACAAAGCCTGGATATAAAAACCTCAGACTCCACGTTAGAATAAGATATAATATATTCTATTCTGTCGGAGCGAAGCTTCTAAAACAGCCTGATGAGGTAACTTTCAACCTGACGGTTAACAATATTTACTGTCCTGACTGTTCTTTCATGGGTGGAGTAATTTGCTACCCACATGATTGTTCATACTCTTCGAATGAAGCTTTGGATGAGGGCGGGCTGACCGTTAAGGTTGAGGCTCTAATAGAGGCAATAAATGAGATGCTGTGTTCCTGTACAGGAGCATTAATACTTCAAATTGGTGCTTTCTTTGTTGTAAAGTGTGTGTGCAATACACAGCTGCTGGTGCCGTCCTACGGTTATTGCCCGGTACCTGCCGAACAAAAAAACTCCCCTGCAAACAACTGTACAGCTTTCAATGACCAAAATAAAGCTCCCTTCCTTTCATGCTTCTTTCCGGAACAGGAATTGAATCCTTCAGACCTGAAATAGCCGGTAAATATATACAGGTAAAGGGCTGTATGAACAAATACAGTTCTTTTATTTTGTGGATAGCATATGCTCATATGTATAATAATCAGGCACAATTTTATCTTGTGAAAAATACTATATCTCTATATGGATAATAAACTGTTAATTATGGACTCTGCTCGATACACTATATGGTTTATGTTTAGAAAGAGCTAATATTTTAGTGGAAATGCTTTTATTCCGCATAAAATATTGGCATCATTATAAAACAAGGAGGCATTCTAAAATGAAGATTGGCATATTAACTATGTTCAGCGATCTGGACACTACATACTCATTGGTAAACGTGGTAGCCGAACAATTAAGGATGTTTCATGATGCTAATATTCCGGTAAAATTGCTGGTTTGTGAAGGCTTTAAAGAAAGCAGCAAATACGGAGTTTATTTAGACGAAAGGATCGAATGGGCTGAGGTGACAAATACACTTGACGGCAAACAAATACAATGGCACGATTATTCACAGCCAAGCGGAAACCTTCATAAAACTTTCTTTGAAGAGGCTGAAACTATTGCTGAGGATCTTGTCCAGAAGCTATCTGATATTGATGTATGCATTATGCATGATATTCTCTACCAGGGCTGGCACTTGATACATAATGTAGCTGTCAGGAAGGCCCAGGAAAAACTCCCTAAACTGAAATTTATTTCATTCTCCCATTCAGCGCCTGTTAACCGGCCACCAAACCCCAAATGGCCTTTTTCAGCCCGGTATACTCCCATGCCAAATACCACCTATATATCTTTGACATATGCGGGAATAACTCCATTAGCCAAGCAGTATAATGTAGCTGAGGGTAAATGCCGTGTGATAAACAATAGCCTGGATATCATGGCAAACCTGGGTGATGATGTTAAAGCCATTTCCAGTGAAGTTGACCTGTTTTCTCCGGATATTCTTATTGTATACGCCGGAAGATTGACACAGGGGAAAAAATTCGACAAGGTTGCTGCTTTAGCAGGTGCTATCAGAAAAAAAACTGAACGAAGTGTAAAAGTAATTTTTTGTGATTTCCCTTCCGGAGATGTAGATCCCAAGCTCTATAAGTCTGCAGTTAAACTGGTTGGGCAAAAATTTGGCCTTGACAAGGAAGATATGACATTTTCGTCAGACCACGGATATCCTAACGGATTCCCACGAAAAGGTGTCCTGGATCTCTTCACATTGTCAAACCTATATATATCACCCTCCTATTCAGAGGCATTTCCCCTTACAGTTCTTGAGGCCGCAAGCAGGGGAAATTTCCTGGTACTGAATCAGGCTGTTCCCTCCCTTGAAGAGATAGGTAAACAGTTGAATGCATATTTTATGCGTTGGGATGCAAGAAATTTCGGTTTTGACACGAAGGAAAATTATCATCCGTCTGAACAGGCCTATTACGAGGAACATGGAGAAATTATACTTCGCTTGATGAGAGAAAATCCCGTTGTTCACTCAAAAACACTTGTAAGACAGCGCTACAGCCCTAAGTGGATCTGGGAAAATCAATTTGAGCACTTATTATAGAGATAAAGTATTATATGATTAAAGGCAGCTGTTTTAGCGGCTGCCTTTATTAAGAACCATTTAGCGAAGGTAAATCCGGCAAAAAGCGAGGGACTCGATTCCCGAAGCTTTTTATTTAACTATGGTATTACAGGGCAGGTAAATTCAATACTACCGTTGAAACTACGCAATCCACAGGTTGTGAATACAACCGCTCCGGTATTTACAGATGTAAGCACCAGGCTCGCCTGATCCATTACAGGAGCTGTATTTCTTACAAATATATAGGTGAAGGTCACTGGAATTGGCGCCATTCCATTAACTGTCCAGGTTCCCGAACCTTCTATAGTTAGAGTATTTCCTGAACAGGTAAAGCTCAGGGTACTGAGATCTGCTACAAATGTTGAAATCAGTGTAGGCGCATCAATTGTATTCCTTGCAGTAAATCCAAGGAAGTTACCTGGTTGGTTGGGATTACTGCAGTCCTGGATAAACGGATCACTGATATTGAAGTCGTTATATCCTTCAATTGTACAGGTGGGTTCTAAGTCGCCCTGCCCGCTTCCTGTCAGACATGCCCTGCCTGTAGTAGTTGTAGTAGTAGTCGTTGTACTTGTAGTTGTAGTAGTTGTAGTAGTTGTTGTAGTTGTTGTAGTTGTTGTAGTTGTTGT
>JAAZCB010000044.1 GCA_012513545.1 Clostridiaceae bacterium | reverse complement strand
TTATGGTGCTCATGATCGCGCCTGCTTTTGCACTATATCCGAAATCATCAATTAAAAAGCTTCACCATTCAGTGAAGCTCACAAGTTGTGATCCCGGCGCGATTCGAACGCGCGACCCACAGCTTAGAAGGCTGTAAGTTCATATCTTCCTGTAATTCTAAATATTATTTAATGCCTTGTTATTTAGCTATATAAATAAACAATATTTATAGATACGTATCATTATTTAGGAATATTTCGTATATTTGTTTTAACCATGTTGAACTTAACTGCTATGAATGATTTAATTCTAACGAAAAAAGATCAGACTCCCGGAACAACCTCTAATCATATGATATATGAGGAATTTAAAAGGATGAAGGAACTGATCAGCTTATATGAGGATAACGATAAGCTTTATAAAGAACGTATCCATGAACTAAAAGATCAGCTTGAACAACAGACGAAATTATCAAGTTTATTCAAGTCATTTGAGCATCTGGAAATAAAACCTTTAAAAGATAAATTATCAAAAATCCCTTGTATATATGAGCTGGACTATAATTATAAATCAAGAATTAAGTTGAATGATATCCCTTCAGCTGAGAGTAGCAAAGATATTTACAACCTATTGATACAAATATGGTCAAATAAAATCGAGTCAATTGAAGAATCAATTGTTTTATATTTAAATAGGTGCAATCGGGTAATTTCGTTCTTACGATTATCCTCCGGAGGGCAAAAATCATCTATAGTTGAACCTTCAATAATATTTAAAACGGGATTATTGGTAAATGCAACGCGTGTAATTTTAAGTCATAATCATCCGGGAGGGGATATAATACCCTCTATAGCCGACAATGAATTAACAGAACAACTATTTAAAGCAGGTAATTTGATTGGCCTAGAATTATTTGATCATTTAATAATAACCAGGAATGATTTTTTCAGTTACAGGGACAAAGGTCTATTATGTTAATAAGGAGAAATGGCAAGTGTTAAAGTGGTTTTATTTACTTCAAAGAGACTTAAAAATGGTAAGCATCCCATAATGCTCAGGATTATAAAGGATCGTAGAACAATGTATCAAAGTATTGGTCATTCATGTTATACGAAACAATGGGATCCTGAAAAGGAATGCCCTTCAAGGGAGCATCCGAATTCAAAAATACTGACTATTCTTATCAGACAGAAAATAAATCTGGCAGAAAAATTAATCCTTCAGTATGAAGAAAGCGGTAAAGATTATTCCCTGAAAGAGCTGAAAAAGAAGTTATCGAATAAATATGATAATATATCTGTATCAAAGTTTATTGATGAGCATATTAAAAGCCTCAAAGAATCAAACCAGTATGGAAATGCTAAAGTATATAATGATTTAAAAAATGCTTTGCTTAGATTCAATTGCAATAAAGAAATAGTCTTTACTGATATTAATTATTCTTTCCTGGTCAGATTCGAAAAATTCTTTAAAAAACGTAAAGCTAAAGAAACATCTATTTCTTACTATATGCGAACTTTAAGAGCTTTATACAATTTAGCCATTAATGAAGGAATCCTGAATAAAGAATTGTATCCATTCAATGAATATAAGATATCTGAGCTTAATACACAGACTGCTAAAAGAGCATTAAAAAAGGAACATATTTTGAAAATCAAACAGCTCGATATTAAAGATGAAAAGTTAATTAATGCCAGAAACTATTTTCTTTTCAGTTACTACACGATGGGTATGAATTTTACTGATATGGCTCATATGAAATGGAACAATATTATTGATGAAAGATTACAATATACCAGAGTAAAGACAGGCCGGATTTATTCTATAAAACTATTACAGCCTGCTTTGAAAATTATTCAATATTATAAAGAAAACTATTACCAGGATCCGGAAGGATATATTTTTCCGATCCTGTCAAGTACTCATAAAACAGAAACCAGCAAAAGGAACCGGATCCATAAAGTTATCGGTCAAGTAAATACCAGTTTAAAAAAAATTGCTGCTGCAGCTGATTTGGAAGTAAAATTAACCACGTATCATGCGAGACATTCCTGGGCAACGATTATGAAAAACAGTGGTATATCTACGGCAATAATCAGCGCAGGTTTAGGACACAACAGTGAAAAAACAACTCAAATTTATCTGGATTTATTTGAGAATGAAGTATTAGATGAAGCAAATAAAAGTATTTTGTAATAATATAATGGTCTTATTCTGATCTTTTAATAATTAATTTTTGTTATAGATTTGTACAAGAGTTTTATAAAAGGGAACTATGGGAAAGAGAATGAGATTTACTGGAAACTGGACTGATGGTAAAAAGGAGATTATAGTAAACTTGCCTATGATCTTATTCGTAGAAGATAATTCCACTATTATTTATTGCCCTGCACTTGAAATAAGTGGTTATGGAAAAGAAGAAGATGAAGCAAAGATATCTTTTGAGACTTCTTTGGTTGAATTTTTTCGATATACAATGAACAAAGGAACTTTTTCTTCAGAAATGGAGAGATTAGGTTGGAAAATACGAAGTAAAGGTAAACCTTATACCCCTCCATCTTTGCAGCAATTGCTTGATTCGAATGATAATTTTAGCAGGATTTTTAATACTTTCTCTTTCCGTAAATTTGATAGTCCAGTTACTCTTCCTGCTGTTGCATGAAGAAAAATTTAAAAAATATCCAACCAAAAATTTTTAGAAAATACCTTGAATTTAAAGGATTGAAATATTTAAGGACAAATGGAGGACATGAAATATGGTCCAGGAAAGACCTTAAAAGACCTGTAATATTTCAAACTCATATTGATCCTATTCCAGAATTTATTATAAGGAATAACCTAAAAACGTTAGGTGAAGACATTAACGATCTTATTGATTTTCTTTCCCCTAGATAATTCAATAATAGTTTTATCACCATGTAATAATTGAAAAAACCCCATACACTCGATAATAAGTATATAGGGTAAAGCAATGAAAATCGCACATCCGAAAAACTAAATATCGTTATCTGGTTTTATGGTCAAAGCTTCTTCCGGAAAACCATTCTGCTGAATACTTTTTTGTATGGTCAACCACCTGGTTATATAATCAGATCCTTCACTTAAGGAATAATCAATTATAGTCATCGGAGTTGTATATTTTACATCAGATTTTAAATAGACAACATCGCCTATACAATATTTTAATGTTTTCCCTTTAAGCTCATTTACTTCTTCTTGTGTCATAATCCGGTTTATTTTTAATTAATCTCCTAAGAAATTGTTAGATAATAAGCATTTTTTATATTCTTATTTTTTCTAAGAACATTACTGTCTGAAAGAAGAGTACGAGCCCGCCCTATCGGGGAAGGCAACTGCCTTAACGTATTTTGCAGGAAATATGATAGCATATTATTTAAGATTTCTACTTGTTTACTTCAATGTAACAATCAATTATAACTCTGAGGAGCCTTCGAAACATATCATCTATTCTCCTAAAGCCTCCCTGACTGATTCTATTATTCTGATCTGCCTGGATAACATTCTCTAGCCTATTAGTCGAGCTACAATCTTTATCCTTTTTGTTACTCCGGTTCCCGGATGATCGATCCAGGATTTTCTCAGGATCCTGGTCTGCTTCAATGTTATGTTCAAGCTTGTCGATTGTACTCCAATCAATAGCCTGG
>JAAZCB010000409.1 GCA_012513545.1 Clostridiaceae bacterium | reverse complement strand
TTTAGGGAGCACAAAGAAAACTTGATTTTTCACCATAACTTTATGACAAAAAGGAAAAGCCCACATCCCGCTATTTCAGCTAGATTGAGGGCTATTTTTTACTCATTTTGCTGCAGAATTCAGGATATATTACTATAAATATGAAGTCACTTCAAGAATAACAAATAACACCTCCTCCAAAACAGGCTTTAATGCTGAAGGCTTCGAATTTACGGAGCATTAACAGCTATCATGTAAACAATTAACATTGAAGGCACCGTGCAGTTATGTTAACATAATGTTTGCAAAGTACTTCTTAAAATTATCCGATATATAAAATAGTGTAATTTGTGCAAGAGCTATGTTCTCTTATAATTCAATGGGGGTTTTTGCCTTCAAAAACATTTAATAGAAAGGGTGACCGGAAGGCATGCAAACTAAGAACAACAAAAAAATAGAAACTATCGCAAAAGAATTTGACAAAGTAAATAATTTTTCAAAATCATTAATAAAACACGGCACTCAAGTGTCTCTTTTGCTTTTAGTCCTTGGTACTCTTATAGTACTGTTAAATCAAACTGTACTTAGTTATGATGATTATGTAACATTCGTTGGTACCTCAATAATAAAAAACAGTTTTATAATTCTTGCCGAGGTTATAATTGGAGGTTTATTAATTGATTATATGACAAAAAAATAAATAAAGTACCCGATTGATGGGTACTCTTTTTTTATTTAACCTCTTTTGAACGAAGTGAAAGAGGCAAAAAGCGAGGGACTCGATGTCCCGGAGCTTTTTACTATACTTCTCCATGATTTTCTTTGTCCCTGATATTGACAATTTTATTTTTATCGTCAACAAACACCAATCTGGGAATATGAGCTTTCGCTTCATTCTTGTCAAATATCCCATAGGAAATAATAATGATTACATCTCCAGGCTGAACAAGCCTTGCTGCCGCACCATTCAAGCATATAGTTCCAGTTGCTCTTTTACCCGGAATAACATATGTTTCAAACCTGTTTCCATTATTATTATCAACAATTTGAACCTTTTCATTTTCCACAATATCTGCTGCATCCATTAAATCTTCATCTATAGTAATACTTCCTACATAATTGAGGTTCGCCTCAGTCACAACCGCCCGGTGAATTTTTGATTTCATAAGGTTTATAAACACTTAAACCACCTCCACAATAACATTATCTATAAGTCTTGTGTTACCAAATCTGACAGCTAGTGCAACAAGAACTCTTCCTTCTAGTAGTGCACTATCTTCGAGGGTTATTGCGTTTACAGCTTCAGCATAATCTATCTGAGCCAGTTCTTCTTTATTAATTCGCTTTCTTAAATATTCTATTACCTCATCCCTGTTACGGCAACCATTTTTTATTAAATCCACTGCTTCAAAAAGTGCTCTCGATAAAATAACAGCAGCCTTTCTTTCCTCCGGCTTTAAATAAACATTCCTGGAACTCATTGCGAGTCCGTCACTTTCCCTGATAATCGGGCAGGAGACTATTTCAATATCCATATCAAGATCCCTGACCATTTTCATTATAACTGCCACCTGTTGGGCATCCTTTTGTCCGAAGTATGCTCTGGTAGGCTTTACTATATTAAAAAGCTTAGTAACAATGGTGGTTACACCCTTAAAATGTCCTGGCCTTGATTTTCCGCACAAAACTTCAGTTATTCCCTCAACACTAACATATGTCTTATAGCCCTCAGGATACATTTCACTGACAGATGGCAGGAATACAAAATCTACACCGGCTGTTTCAGCTTTCTTAAGATCGCTTTGAGTATCCCTAGGATATTTCTCAAAATCCTCATTTGGACCAAACTGTACAGGATTTACAAATATACTCATAACGGTAATGTCATTTTGTTTCTTTGAGGCATTCACCAGTGAAAGATGTCCTTCATGAAGATAGCCCATTGTGGGAACAAAACCAACCGTCTTCCCTTGCCCTCTATGCTTTTTGATTTCTTCCCTAATTTCCTGAATTGTTTTTATTATTTTCATATATTTATAGTCTCCGTTAAAAATTATTCTCTTTCAAGCTTTTTTAGTTCTTCTATAATCCCATCCTCAATAGTAAATGAGTTCTTATCAGTTGGGAAAACACCTTCATTGATTTCCTTAATATAGTTTCTTGCTGCTTCCTCAATTATATCACCAGCATTTGCGTATTTTTTCACATGTCTAGGAGTAAAATCCCTGAACACTCCAATCATATCCTGCAGCACAAGCACCTGTCCGTTGCACATAGGTCCCGAACCTATACTTATTGTGGGTATATCAAGACTTTCAGTGATAAAAGAGGCCAGCTTGTACGGAACACATTCCAATACGATTGAAAATACTCCTGCTTTCTGAAGGCTTAAGGCATCCCTATATATCTTTGTCGCAGATTCCATTGTCTTTCCCTGGGCCTTATGTCCCCCGAACAGGTTAACAGACTGCGGAGTATATCCTAAATGTCCCATAACAGGTATGCCGGCACCTATTATTGCCTTGATGTCATCTGTTATTTCTTCACCGCCTTCAAGCTTTACAGCCTTACATCCACCTTCGCTTACCAATCTTCCTGCATTTCTGACACTTTCATATTTGCCCGTATGGTAGGATAAAAAAGGCATATCACCTATTACCATTGCCCTTTTGACTCCTCTTGAAACTGCCTTTATATGGTGAATCATATCCTCCATAGTAACCTTTGTAGTATCCTCCAAGCCAAGTACCACCATTCCTAGAG
>JAAZCB010000408.1 GCA_012513545.1 Clostridiaceae bacterium | reverse complement strand
TTTCTTTACAAATAGAAAAAATCAAAAAAAGCTCCGGGAAATGGCCCTAAAGCATACCGCATTCAAGATAAGGTAAGAAGTTTTTATCTAATCTATCAACATTTCCGCCGAGTCTTTCCCAATCGACCAAGTATATTCTGCTGCTGTAGGAAATATGGGGTATATTGTCAAGTACCTGTTTTAAAGGATGTCCCTCACAAATACCGGCAATAAAAAAGGGATATTCCTTCTTTTGCTTTGCTATTGCACCCAGGAGAATGCTGAAGATTTCAGGTAAATTGTCCCTGACTGCCCAGAAGGAAAGGGTAAAGAACTTCAATATACTATCCACCGGAGGTAAGCTTGGATACCCGAATATGTTGAATAAAAACGAAACAGGATACAGGGCCTTAAGTATTCCACCGTAACCTTTTACAACATACTGCTTGTAATCTTTCTGGTCCCATGCCAGAGCACAGGCTGTTATTTCACCGTTTCCATCTAAAAGTATATAAAAGCTTTCTGTCGAAAGCCCAGGAACTATTGTATTTTTGATGTTGATTTCATCGAGTACAGGAAACATTTGACTTTTTCTCCCTTCTCTGTTCAGAAAATCAACAAGCATAGGTATGTCTGATGTTTCGGCATGCTTTAGTGTCATTTTTGTGTTTTTGTATTTTGTCCACTTTGACCTTGTGGTCATTGTAAATACCTCATACCTTTGATAAAACTCATAAAGTGGCATGAAAGGCCTCTTTTTTTCCAGAAGTTTTATTGCATACTCATTCTCTTCGAGGATAGTTGTTATAAAGTATGAAGCTTTTTTGACAGCCGGACAGGAAGAGAAATAATCATAGCCCCTGTTGACCAGTTTATATACATTACGGTATTCCTCCCTTACTCTTAACGCAAAGAGATATCCAACCTTCTCAGGTTTACCGTTTACATACACCTGTCTTAATGCTACAGCCCCTATCCCGGCAATTCTGTCGTTTTGTGTATCCCTGCATACTGCGAGGCTTACCTCCTGACCTTCATACATAAAAGAAATGTATGCATCAGGCCTTCTGGTATATAAAAGAGATATATTCCCCTTGAACCCGCTTTCTTCCAGAATCTCAAGTATTTGAGCCATGTCTTCATGTTTTGCTTCTTCAAAAACAAACCTTTCATTTCGGCATTTCATCAAGACCACTCCCAACCGGTATTCTGAGCTTCCCGTCAACCTCATGCTTAAGATTGATATTCTGTGTCCAGAAAATCAAGGAAAGCAGCGGATCTTTATTTCTGGAAAAAAGCTTTATTCCCCTTTTAATAATGGACGGGTACTTGAAAAACTCTCTTCTGGCTGTGGCACATAATTCTGAAAGACGCTCAGGAGTCATATTTTTAGGCATATAAGGTATGTCTCCGTAGTGATAGCCAGGCTCAAGCCACCACTTATCACTTGTCAGCCTGCCTTCCTCCTTAAGTCTTAAATATAATTGCGTCCCGGGGAAAGGAAGCAGGTGATTAAAGGCAGTAAAGAAAAAATTATGCTTTTGCGAGAACTCCAGTGCTCTGTCAAAAGAAGCTTCATTATCATTGTCAAAACCGAAAACAAAGGTGGCATAAATACTTATACCCTCATCATGTATGCGGTTAATAAGTTCATCCCGTTCTCCGAGTTTGAAGCTCCAATCCTTTTTCATCTGGTTGAGGTTTTTCTCATCGAGTGATTCAAACCCGATAAGTATGGTATCGCAACCGCTCTTTTTCATAAGTTTAAGAAGCTTAGGGTCTCTTCCCATAGTGAGGGTCCCCTGGCTGGTCCACTTTATTTTCAGCGGAGTTATCGCTGTGAAAAGACTTTGGGCATATTCCGGCTGTGCCACGATATTATCATCTACAAGAAAAAAATATCTGTTTTTTGACCCTTCGATTTCTTTAACGATATCATCAACCTGTCTTTCTGTATAATGTGATTTGTAGAAGGATGAAATCGAGCAGAACTCACAATTGAAAGGACATCCACGCCCCGTTTCGACAAGTGTAAGCGGAAGATATTTTTTCCCGGCATATATGCTTCTATCGGGCAGATAGCTTAAGAATTGCGGACATCCTTTATATGTTTTCTGAAGTATGCCGTTCTTAAAATCACTTATGACTTTATTCCATACTGCTTCAGCATTTCCAGTTATAACCGAATCTGCATGTTCCAAGACCTCTTGTGGCATAAGAGATGCATGATAGCCTCCGATCACAACCTTTATTCCTCTTTTTCTGAACTCTCCGGCAATAATATATGCCCTTGCTGCAGTATAAGTCTCAGCAGTTATTGCCACAAGATCGGTACTGGTATCATAATTAATCAACTCAAGCCTGTCATCGTAAAACTCAGTTTCCACATCACCTGGAGTTAAAGCCTTGAGTGTCGCTATTGTTAGCGGTTCCATTTTCCAGGTTTTTATATATCCATCACCTTTTTTCTTGCCTATTCCAGGCAGTACGAAAGTAATTTTCAATTTTTTTCCTCCTTATGAAGCTTTATATATCCGAGTTGTCGATCATTACCTCTCTGGTAAACTGTCGGAATTTATCGGCATAAACCCTGTACCCAAAAACATTTGCAGGTACTGAGGCTATATGAGGTGTACCGAAGGTACTCAGCCTTTTTGCAATATTCATAAAGGTATAGGTTTCCCTCCATGCCCATTCTATACCTTCTTCCAGTTCCTCTACAGTCATATTTTTAGGCTTGAAAACACAGTGTTCCACGTCATACATCGCCCAGTTGTTTTCAATAATTCTATCCTGCTCATCAAACTCCCTGTAAAGCTGCGTTCCTGGAAATGGAGTTAGTATTGAGTATCTCGGCAAATCTATCTTAAGCTTGACAACTGCCTCCACTGTCCTCTCAAATACACTCCTATCCTCTTCATCTCCACCAAAGGCCAAACAGCCATTCACTCCTATACCTGCATGGTGAAGTTTTTTCATCAGTTCCTCATATTCACCTACTTTGTTTATGCCCTTTTTCACAAATTTCTGGGAGTCCTGTGTAAACGATTCAAAACCTATCAATAATCCTCTGCAGCCGCTCTTGACTATTATGTCAAAGAGCTCACTGTCTTTTGCTACATCAGAGGTTGTTAGTCCGAACCACCACTTTTTCAGGGGTATCATTTCTCTGAAGAGTTCTTTTGCATACTCCCTGTCTGCAACAAGATTAACGTCAGGAAACAAGACTTCCTTGCTGTTGAGCTTTTCAATCTCTTCAATCACCTCTCTTACAGGCCTCTTGTAGAGATTTCTCCCGAATGCCGCAGGAAATGCACAAAAGCTGCAGGGAAGGTTACATCCCCTGATGGCCTCAACAGAATTTATTGTAATATATCTTTTCCTGTTCAGAAGCTCACGCCTGGGAATTGGCCTTCCACTTATATCCAGGTCTTCATCCTGGCAATAAAATTTCTGGAGCTTCCCCCCAACAAAGTCTTCCAGCAGCCTTGGCCATGTCTGCTCGGCAAAGCCCGTTACAACACAGTCTGCGTGTTCTGCTGCTTCCTGCGGCATGAGTGTAGGATGAACCCCACCCATAACAACTGTAATCCCTTTTGACCTGTAATAATCCGCCCATTTATACGCCCTCATTGATGTGCCGGTTATTGCAGTAATACCTATAAGGTCAGCCTCTATGTCTTTTGGTATTATACCTACTGTTTCATCATATATGGCAACCTCAGCCATAAGCTCCTGCGGCACTAAAGCTGCAAGGGTAGTAAGTGTCAACGGTGCGTAATGAAGCGACTTTTTAAAGTTGCCGTTGTAACGATGCATTGCACCTGCCGGTGCCAATAAAGCTATTCTCAAAAAAAGACCCCTCCTGTTATAATTTGATGAACGTCTTTAAGCTAAACATAATATCCGCCAAACAGCTTTGACCATCCTGTTTTCTTATGCAAAACTACCGGTTTTATATTCCCTTCCCTTTGCCCAAAGGAACGGCATGCCTCTGTATAAATCGCTGCAGCCTTCCTGCTGTCATTAATGCGAAAAATTCTTGCAACTCCGAGTTGTCCCAAATCCCGGCAGTAATTATAATGAAAGTTCTCCCTGAGGCTTTTCTCCAGATCACTTATAACTGCCGCTATTACATTGCAATCATCAATAACAGTCTCATTTTCTGTTTCAATAAACAGTGTGTAGAAAATAGTATTACTTTTATCATCTTTTTCGGGTGCAAGCATATAAAATCCGGGAATAATATTATACTTTTCAAATATTGCTTTAAGAGCTCTTCCCACATGATGTCCGTTCAGTTTCTCACCGCAGCAGTCGCAAATATTGTCTTCCTTTCCCTCAAAAGTAAATACGGGACATTGATTATAATAGCCTGTTACCTTGATTATATCAAAAAGCCTGTAACGATATAATCCCCCTCCCGTTGTTACCACTACACAATAGCATTTTCCTGCCTCTAACTCGTGAGCAAGCCTGGTCTTATCATATTCACCTGTGGTGTTCTTATCATCTATTTCAATAAATTCGAAAAAATGCGAGTTTACAGACAACACCCCTCCATTGTTCCCTGTAACAGGAAAGGATACGAATGCCTCAGTGGAAATAAGTCCTTTACCCTGAATTTCTACATTCGGGAATAACCTTTTAATATCCGGCACATACAATGCCGCATATGCATCCGTCCAGCAACTGATAAGCCTGAGGTTGGGCCATATT
>JAAZCB010000407.1 GCA_012513545.1 Clostridiaceae bacterium | reverse complement strand
AATTATAAAACCGTTGTTAAAGATTACCGATAGTCATATAAAACAAATATTGTCAATCAGATTTTTGTAACCCTTATGTTTAATCGAATTATTCAATTGGTATATAAATTTCGGTAATTAAATTCTCCGGTTTTGTTTTAACAGAGTATTTTATATATTTTTCAAGAACCGGAGAGTCTCTTACTCTATATTTGTTAAGGAGTACGATATATTTCTGAAAAATAAGGTTGTATACATCCCAAAGGTTTTCATACGGTCCTTTGTATCGAAATACAAGATACTTCCCACCTTCTATTTGTTTAATATTAACCCATTCCGAGGGTGCGACACTTTTCCTGAGAGTAAGGCAACAATCAAATAGGCAATTATCAACTCCTGCTACTTCCGGATCGTCATAATAGATGCTGAATGCCTCTGTGTTCCAACCTAAAATCTTACCGGCTTTTGCAAAATCCACTATTTTGTCCCAAGCCTTGTGGCTTTCATCGCCTCCATATTTTCCTTTAATTTCAATGAAAGCTACCCGTCGCTGAGAAACAATTTTAATTTTAGGATTTAGTTTGTACTTCTCAACGGTGTTTTTGTTACAGAGGAAATCAACACTACTGTTAATTAAACTTTCATCATTAATCCTATATTCTGATGGAGTAACACCAAACTCTTTTGTAAATGATTTTGAGAAAGCAGACAAATCGTTGTATCCTACTTTTAACGCTATCTGATAAATATTTTCATTGGAATACCTGATAATCTTTGCAGCTGTATCGAGTCTCAACTGATTAATATAAGTTCCGAGCGGAATGCCAAGGCATGCTTTTATAATCCGATGAAAATGAAAAAAGGAAATATTCGATCGCTCAGCTAATATTTTAACATTTAAGTCTTTGTCCAGATTATTTTGTATATACAGAACAACATCTTTTACTTTGTTCTCATAGTATTTCAATGTCTCCTCTTTAGGCATCAGGCTTTTTTATACAAATATAAAAAACCTGAATATGATCTATTTTAATGGTTTAAAGCCCGGGGCGATATAGCGCCTGAAACGCTTTGTATAACTTTTGCTAAAAAAGCGCCGGATATTTATATTTCTGAGCAAGAACCGAAAAAATGCGTCAATAGGTACAATGCACAACCATAGAAGAATAATGGTTGCCAGGATAATAAATATAATTTCGGAACAAACTAAGAAAACCTGATTCGTTTGAATCCATTCAGGAACATATATAAGAATTGCCCAGATTGTCCAAACGGTGAGGCTTATATTTATAATGGACTGAAGTATAAACAGAGGCACTGAAACCTGGATTGATTGTTCCGGACATAAATTGATACATCGGTTACAGTCTTCACAGGTGCTTGTCCAAAAAGGTTTTTTGCCAGACATTCTGATGGTTTTTGCCGGACATGTTCTTTCACAAATTCCACAACCTGTGCAATGTTCATCGGCTATATAAAATTTGCCCAATACCCGGCGCCCGATATAGCCAAAAAGGATGGAGGTCAGATATGTCCAGATTTTGTTCCATAACCCACAACGATAAGTATCCCTTTTTTCATGGATGAAACCAGAAATAAATTGCCTGACATCGGCTTCTCCCAAAGGAAAAATAATTTCTGCATCCTCCTTTTTTGAAGGGTTAAAGAATTGTGTCCAGTTATCGGGGAAAGAAGCATTGCCTGTTAAAAAAACATCATATTTTTTTCGCCTGAGGATATTTGAGATTTCTTCAAGTGCCTGACCGGTAAAGCCTTTTACTATTTTGCCATCGCGAATAACCGCACCGTTTACGGCGAGAATGGCTATTTTGGCACCTTCTGATATGGGCATTCTCTTAACGTATTGTTTCATCATGACCGGAGCAGCCCAGCTTAGAACCGGAAAAGCGATAATATGATAATTAACAAGCTCATCGGGAGGCAAAACATCTTTTTTTACATTACAGATTTTAACTTCATGTCCATTGCTTTGTAGTTGTTCGGCTATCATTTTTACAGAATGAGCGGTATTGCCGGTACCTGTAAAATAATGTATAATTGTTCTTGTCATTTGCCTAATTATTTCTGTAAAACTAAACTGATTAATGCAATGACTGGTTTTCCAAATTTGCTATTAAATCCGGTTTCAGGTAAAAAATATGTGTCTCAGGGGTAATTCAAACATAACGCCCAACGTGTTCGAGTAAAGCCCGTTGCCTGGTTCGGAGTCCCACTTGTACGGGTACAAAATAGGAAATTAAATGATCTAATACTCGCCATAGCACAAAGCCGGCGATGGACTTTACCCGGTTTTAGCCACTGACCTATTTAATTTTCTATCTTCTTTAAAAGATCCTCACCTCTAATTCTAATTTGCGGTTCTCTTTCTTTATCCAAAAGTGTAATTTCAATTATTGTTAAGTCATTACATTTGTTATTTATGTATGATGCTTTTGAGATATTGAATGAGTTCACATAAATAAAAAATGATTTGTCGATGAGTACTCCCGTAGTATCAATAGTGAATGTTGTATCTATTTTAAATAAGAACTTCATTTCTTGATTGTTGAACTCAGAAAATTCTTTAATAATATCATTCAAGGTATAGAAATTCAATTTGCTTTTTGAGGAAATAATTACATTACCACCATCCACATTTTTTTGAATCTTAATGGAATCAATCATCTGAGGATTAATATGAACCTTTTCAATATTAATTTTTTCCCCATCAAGGTAAAAGTCTGGCATTTCCTGATTTTGTCCAAGAGTTTTAGTGCTGAAAAGAGAAATCGCTAGTACAAATGTGACTGTTTTCATTTTTAATCTAGAATTATCTAAGTGAGTGGATTTTAGGCTTATGGCTAATGGCCGCGTGTATGAAACGTTGGGGATTGCGGGCTTCGTCACTATCCACCGACACAAACGCTGATACGGGGCAGTAGTTTAAGAATAACCATTTATACCCCAATGTTTTATAAACGATGTTGGCTACTGGGTTTTATTATTTTCTCATATTCGTTTTAGAGGTTTCTACAATTTCAAAATATACACAAATTTTATTTCTGTCCTATATTTTTCCACCATCGTGTAAAAATTTGAGTCGTGTCGGTTATATTGACCAACTCGCCTATAATGGGGGTAAGTATGATTAGGTTTAAGCTATCGCCCAATTCTGTAATCCGTTTTAACGGCTCGTCCCAATCGTGTGAGGATATGGAAAACTTTGCCGAATGTATCGGCATTATTTGTTTTGCCTGCAACTCCTGAGCTATTTTTATGGTTTCTTCAGGATAAGCGTGCACGTTTGGCCATAGTCGGTTATATTGACCATTTTCGAGAAAGACAAGGTCGAATGGAGCAAACTGTTCGGCTATGTCTAAAAAATGACTGCCGTAACCACCGTCGCAACCTATGAAAATCTTGAAATCAGGCGTTTGCAACACATAGGAATTCCAAAGGGTTTGATTTCGTTTCAAACCTCTGCCCGAAAAATGTCTTGACGTTACGGTATGCACAGTGCTTTGGTTTGCAATGTGAATGGTTTGATTCCAATCTTTTTCTATGATTATGTTTTTGTTGAAACCCCAATGTTCAAAATGTGCACCAACACCTAATGGGCAGATAACCGTGTCAATTTTGTGTCGCAGAGCGGTAACGGTTTTGTAATCCAGGTGATCATAATGGTCGTGTGTAATAAGCAAATAATCAACAGGTGGAATATCATATGGAGTATAAATATTTGTTCCCATAAATGCTCTGTTTATAAATGATACAGGCGAGGCGTGATTATTTATAACGGGGTCGATAAGAAACCTGATGCCATTTACTTGTAACAAATATGAAGAATGTCCGAACCATACAAATATGTTTTTATCTGGATTTATTGCCATAAGGTCAGTTCTAATAGTTGGAATTTCATCGCTTGGCTTTGCCTGTTTGTTATTATTGAATAGCAACTCTCTGATTGTTTCCCGGAAATTTATTGAAAAAGACGTGGGGGTTACATTCTGGAATGCACCATCTGTGAAGTTGGATGAACGCTGTATTATTTCCAATCTTACACCGGAAGGTTGTTTTCCGAATTGTGGTCGTCGTAAAGCACAAGCTGTAACAACAATCAGGACAGTTATTAATAGTAGTGTTATTGTCATTTTTCTTTTCATCTTTCTATTTAAAGTATAGTGTGTCGTCAACCTTGCAGCCAACGGTCAGTTGTATGAGGATAATTTGTTCGATCTAAAAATATTTAAATCAGGATGGAAGCAATGAAGAAATTGCTTGTTCTTGAAATAAAGATAGGCAATTACTGCTCTTAATTTCACCGTTCCCGGCATGATACTAATTCTAAAATTAAAAGCTCAAATAAAACCCCATACCGTCACCTGTCAAACCAAAGTAAATCTCGACTTCAGAATTTATTCCTGATTGTGGAGTTGAATTATAAATTTTTATTGATTTTTTTAAGTGTGATTGTGAAATTAAGGTGAATGGAATACTAAGGCACCAGATACCCGATCCAATAATTAATGGTTTAACATAGGCATATGGTGAGCCCCCTCCCCTATTTTGAATAAGAGTGTACATTTCGTAAACTCCGATCCCAATTGTAGTTAATTGCCCAACCAATCTTATAGGTAATGCAATACTATTATAAGATTTATATTTTTGATACTCCTTGGCTGAAGATTGATTTGAATTAATTAAAGTCGAAAATTCCCTTGAAATAATAGGTTGCCCATCCTTATAGTAAAATTTCCTGAACGTCCCATATTCAACTGAAAGCTGGCCTTCAACATTTGGTAATATCAAAATTGAAGCTATGATAATTAGGTAAACCGAAATCGTTGTTTTCATTTCTAAGTTTGTTTAATTGTAGATTAATGAAATATCGAGTCAAGAAGATTCACAAAGTCTAATTACCGCCAACGTTTGCGCATATGGCCATTTGGCGGAGTTCAGAGCGCTTGCTTGTCCAGGTACATTGACTGTTTTTAAAAAGTTGAGTATAGCATACCGAAAAACCCGCCATTGGCCATTTGCGGTGTTAGAGGCGGGCATTATTTGATTCTTTTTCCGATATAAAACACATAACCATAATATGCCTTGTATTTACAAAATAACTCTGCCTCATATCGCTGATAGGCTATAAATTCTTCTGCAGATTTATTGCCGCCATACTTTTCCAGAAAAGATTCTTGCATTTTGGGATGCTGAACGTAATAATAATCTGCCCAACAAGTTTCGGGGACAACAAAAGTAACAATCGGAAGATAACCTGCTTTTTGCATTTGAGCAACCTTGTTCGATATTGTGTCTATTTCGGGATAGATTTTTTGCCAAAATTCCTGAATTTCAGCAGGTCTCTCTTCGGTAAACCAAGTGTTTTCTGTAACAGCGATATATCCGCCCTGTTTCAGAAATTTTCGCCACTCGTTTAATCCTCTCTCAAATCCAATGTTATAAATCGCACCTTCTGACCAAATCAAGTCAAATTCACCATCTTGAAACGGAAGATTTTCCATATTTCCAACAATGCCTTTTACTCTATCCTGAAGATTCTGATTTATAGAATTTTGATTAAATTTATGAATAAAATCTTGCCACACATCAATTCCAATAATTTGGCACGGTGTATTATGCCCTAATGTCATTGTTTGTCCGCCGGTTCCGCAACCAATATCGGCAATTTTAGACTTTTTGGTAAGACCAGTTATAAAATTCAGTATAATACTGCCATATTTTGAGACTGGTAGCTAAGTTAAAAAAAAGACTAATTTTGCAACCATT
>JAAZCB010000406.1 GCA_012513545.1 Clostridiaceae bacterium | reverse complement strand
TTTCTTTAAATCGCAAGTTACTCAATTAATTAACGAGTTCCTTTATTACTTGTCTTACACTGTTCACTTTTCAAAGTCCATTACTTCCTTGTACCAAATCTTATTAGTGTTTGGTACAGCCACCTCATCACGGCGGAATCTCATATTATCATGTCGTCCGAGCTTTGTCAACACTTTTTCATTGACAATTTTCGCCACCGGACCGAAAGATTCATTTCCTTCCGTTTTGTCCGTGTCATCAGCGACAGCTTTAATAATATACCACCATTCCATATACCTGTTCAAGTCTATAAAACCGACAAAATACAACAATAAATCAATTTACATCTTTATTGCTCTTTATTATCATTATTTCCTGTTTAATATTCGATAATACTAATTTATCAGAATTAAATTAATCTTATGTTATTAATAGTATAAATAGGTTTTTACATTTTAAATTATTATCAGAAGATTATCTAAAAGTTAACTGAAATAATTTCTTAACTCCTCAAATCTTCTTCTGGCTATGGAAATTCTGTCATGCTTCAATTGACTCTCTGGAATTCGAGCCTCTTCATAATCCTTATAGTTTTCTTTTGATTTGAGTGCTGTTATCCTTATATCAAACTGTAGTTTTCTCATAGTCACCACATAGCTTTCAAATGATAGTAATCTTTATATAATATATTTATTCCATTAAGTTATTAATGTAATCAGAAAAATAAAAAAACAGGCTAAATTTATGCCTGCCTTTAAAATAATCTTCTATAATTAATAAAGCCTATTCTGTACAAATCCTCAAAACCTTTTTGGATTTGCTCTGGGCGAGAAAAACTCTGTCATATTTTTTCGAATCGGGAGAATCCTTGGCAACTGAAGGCCTTGATTCTTCATTTGTTTTGACCGCTACATTCTTGACATCAGTCAATGACATTTTTTTCTTCATAAATAATCACTCCCTCTTTAAATTATAACATGTTTAATGTTTTTCATCAATTATCTCTGAGATTAAAACCAAATCCAACAGTTCATCAGTAAACTGCATAAGAATATTGGAAATTATTTTTGTCTCAGCTTCAATAATTATCGGTTTATCAGATTCAAGCACAACATATACCTTTTCGCTGAATTCTTCAAATCTATAACTAAAAGGAATAAAAAGATAGTATAAATCCTTCTTATTTATACTGTAAATCTCGTTCTGCCCCATCCTATACAGCATTTCAGAGAATTCACCGCTCCTCAGTCCGAAATCCTTTATGATTTTTTCTGCATCACTTTCATCTGTAACTGAAACGCCAATATCCTCTTTTTGTAAACCGAAATATTCCGACAATAGTATCTGGTACTCCTGTGAAATAAAAATTTCCTTTTCCTTGTCAAGTCTGCCCAGAACACCGGCACTATGTTTTCTAAGGCCTTGAATAATTTTATTTTCAGCAGATATTTTATCAAGAAGTACGTTCGTAATATCAATATGATTGATAATTTCTTCTTCATATTTTTCTTTTAGCATTGAGACTTTTGCATTACCTATGGTTATCTCAGAGATATGTGCATCAGATATTATCAGAATATATACGACAAGTGAGCCTCCGAGCAAAACTAAGGACGCAGTCGCTTTTTCAGATAATCCCAGAAAACTGGCATTATTAAATAAAACACTGTATTTATTAAGGTCAGGTAAAATAAATATTACCAGGAACATGACATACGTAAAATAAAACCGCCTTAATAAAATTGAAGGATCAGACGGTTTGTAAGCTTTTCGGGTCTTAAGATGCGAATAAACCAGCAGTGTAAACGCTGCCAAATAAATAACCCAGTAACTTTCTACAAAGGGCCTGTGATTTATTGAGCTCCATATGATAACAAACACTGGGAAAATATATATCAAAATATATTTAAGGCCTTCCCTCAAAAACAGAAAATACTCCCCCTTTAGCTACATGTTTTGCAGCAATCCCCTTGTAATATTTATCCGGGATAAAGCAAAAACATGTATATACCATATAACAAAACCATTATATAGGAAAAGTATAAATAAATTCAAGTATTAACTCAACTTTCTTGCTTAATGAATAATGGTTCTTTCTAATGCTCAAATATTAAGGTTCTACTCCCCATACAAGTTTATCCGACACATATATTGTGATCTTGTCCCAGTCAACATATGTTTCGTCCACAGGATTATATGAATAATCATCTCCCTGATTAAATCTGCTCCAATCATCCCTGTAGAAAATACCTCTAACATGCAGAGTCTCTCCAGGCGACACTGCCCCCTTAGAAAATGTAATTTCCAGATACTTGTTTGCCTTCTGACCATCAGGGATATCGAAAAACTTCCCATGAACATCCTCTGTCTTACCATCCCCAAAGTAATATATTTCAAATCTTAATAGCTTATCTTCTTCTTCCTTGAAATAATACCTCACCTTGGTATCCTTAAGATCAACTGAATGGTCTCCGGTATTTAAAATTGTAAAACTATAGTTTATTCCCTGAGTATCAATCTGCTTGTCGAGACAATAGTATTGTATTTTCAAACCTTTGTTTGATTCAGAAGCTGTGTCAGGGTCAGAAATCGTTATTTCAGAACCTGTATCTACCATATTCTCCTCAAGTATTTTTAATAAGTCAGCTATACTGATGTCTTTTATTTCCTCAAGTTTAATACCTGCATCTTTTTCCAGTACTTTAAGATAAAGACGGTATCTTCCCATTGAAATATTGTTCTCTTTTGCTGCTTTTCTTTCTTCTGGATCAACTTTTACTATTACCGGATTAATAGAAATATCGTTGTTAATACCTAATTCCCTGATTTTATTATGGATTTGGACCAGAATCTCATTCATCCGCTTTTCTTCATCGCTGTCTTTCTCCACATTTTTATTCAAGGAAACTGATATTAGTATATTGTTTTGTCCTTCTTTATTAATAACGCCGTTTGTAAGACATCTTTCAGACAAAAGTTCTATGGTATCCCATACAGGCTGACCCTCAATCTTAAACTGCTTCATCAAATTCTTTGCATCGTCAGTGAGCCTCGTAGTACTGGATATATTGCCTTTATCATCAATAACAAACCCTATACCCGGGTTTATATCTACATCAATATAACAGAACGAAGTACTATTTATAATGTTTGTGTAAATCGGCTTAAAATAAACAAATGCAAAAACAATAATCGCTGCTATACCTGAAATTAATAAAACACCATTAATAAAGCTTTTTCTGGTATCACAGATATCTGAGAAGTCAAATTCAATTAACATTCCTTCCGATATATCCCCATCTTTCTTCTTTAATGTCATAAATTGACCTTCAGGAGTCAGGACTATAACATCATTTTTTAAAACCTCATATACTATACCGAAATTATCCAAGATGTCCCCCTCCATTTTCCATAGAATTAAAAAAACTTTTGGAGATCTCCAAATTACTCCTGTATATCAAGCAAACTGCTATAATAAATTTTCTGTTGTTCTCAAGTGTCCTCCTGTGGACATTTACTTTCTTTAAAAGCTCATTTCTAGGTATATTTTTATATTTTACAAGCTTATTGTATAAATCCTCATCCTGCGCTAAAACCCTGGCTATACCTATACATAATCTTCTCGAATCCTTATGCTTGGGGGATTTTATAACCAGTTCCCTTAAAGTAATCCCATATTCCAAAAGGTTTTCCCTTAAAGCAATTAAGTCCTCCTTAGCTTCAATGCTTTCATAGTTAAAATGAGAATCCGATATAAGATACCTTGCTTCAAATTCATTGTAGTCTCCAACTGATGAAAAAGGGTATACGTTGCTGTCTTTGGACTTTCTCCTCACATAATCGGTTATCCGTCTTCTAATAACCAGCTCACTGAATCCGAAAAAATTCGTCTTCCTTTTCAGATCAAAACAATTTATAGCCTCATTAAATGCTTCCATTCCTATACCAAACTCATCATCATCCTCATATATTCTTTTTCCGGAGGAATTTGAGACAACCCTCAATATAAACGGCTTGTACCTTGAAATAAAATAGTCTCTTGACAGGTTATTCCCCTCTTTTATTTCCTTTAAGACGGAAATAATTGATATCTCAGATGTCTCTTCGGATTTCACTTCTCTTCCTTTAAAACTAAAAAATTCCCGAATATCCAAGAATTATCATACTCCCTTCCGATTAAGAAATATTTCGAACAGCAGATCTCTTTTTATGTGGCTGTTCGGGGGAACATTTTAAAAAAATATCTGGACTTATCCATGTCTTAATTGTAAAGGAGCATCAGGAAAATATCAACAATTTATTAAATGCAGGATATTACGAAAATTTAATTTATTTAATGATAAAATAATTTGTTAAAGTATTCCTTTACAGATAATCTTGTGCTACACTTAAAGTAACTCGACTTTTATAACTCTTATATTTTCTTTGGAGCAAGCCTTCGGAATTTTTATTATTACTCTTAAGAGGTGTTTATATGTCTTATGGTATACTTTCTTTAAAGAAAGTCAAAGTTGAAATACCAGCTTTTGTTTATACGCCCGGTCTGGACAAATGCACCAGCGAGATGCTCCGCATAGAAGGAAAATTTACAAGGATATTTAAAGCAACAAAATTCAAGGGCTATATAGAGTTCGTTGGTGAACGGTATTACATAAAGTACTTTTGTGACAATTCAGAGGCGGACGAAAGTTCAATTATGGTTTTTGCAGGCGTAATACAAAAACCAGGAAACTCTAAAAAGGGTTTGACCGCTTACGTAGATAAGGATTTTAAAATAGTTAAGGGTACACTGTACCTGTTAAATGGTGAGAATAGTATGACAATGGATTTTGCAGCACCTGCAAACAGTATAATTGAAGCTGAAAGGATAGAGAATATATTAGAGCCTGAATGTTTCAAAAATGCTATTCTCCAAAGTTGCTGCCATAAATAGTACAGGCCGGAAATTCCCAGCTAAAGATAAAAAGGTGGAAAGTATGGAACAAAAAAGTAGTAACATAACGGATAATTCCAAGGAAAAACACAGTTTTATGGCTTTTCTTTCGCGTCTTAAGTATATAGACCGATGGAGTCTTATGAGGAACACTGACAAGGAAAACATTGCAGAGCACAGCCTTCAGGTCGCAATGATTGCTCACCTTCTGGCAGTCATTAAAAACAGGTATTACGGTGGAAAGGTCAACCCTGACAGGAGTGCAGTCCTTTCACTGTATCATGATGCCAATGAGACAATAACAGGGGATCTTCCCACACCTATAAAGTATTTCAATACCGAAATGAGAGAAGTCTTTAAGAGTATTGAGGACAAAGCAAACGAAAAAATCCTTTCAATGCTTCCTGGAGAGTTCAGAGAAACGTACAGAGAGATACTTTTCCATAATGACAGCGAAGAGTGGCTTTTAGTGAAGGCTGCCGACAAAATATCTGCGTATGTAAAATGCATAGAAGAAGAAAAGTCAGGTAACGACGAGTTTAAAAAAGCAAAAGAAACCCTTTACACCTCAATTGTAAGCATGGGGCTTCCAGAAGTACAGTATTTTATAGACAAATTCCTGCCTTCCTTCTATCTTTCCCTGGATGAATTTGATTAACCAGTTATTTCAGGAGCTATATTTTAATATGAGGATCAAAAAGCTTATCATAGGTTTCAAGTGCGAACCTGTCTGTCATTGAGGCAATATAGTCGCACAAAACCCTTGCCGGCGTTGTTTTGTAACCGTCATATACATAGACGCTCCCGCCTTTTTCATCTCCCTGAACAGAATTTTCACTGGAGGCATCAATAAATTTCTTGTACTCATTGTGTGGCAGCTGCTTTGGATTCTTCCAGTAAGAATCATATATCTCTTTTATAAATTTGTCAGCCTTCACATCCATTATGGTAGTCATGGGGCTGCTGTATACAAAATTTAAAACAAATTTCTTAAGCTTCGAGAACGGTTCCCTGTATTTCCCAAGGGTAATAATCTTTTTGTTAAAACCCCTCACTTTTTCAACAGAATCGATGTTATTATCCCTCAATACACCCCAGGAGGTTTCAACAATATCAGTTACCAGCCTGTTTATTATGCTGCTTATACCGCTTTCAGTCCTGGCATCAAACATTTCCCAGAGTTCGTCGAGAGCCTTCTTAGTTAAGAGCCCGTATTCAATTTTTTCTCCAACGAGACCCGCGCTTATTCCATCCTCAAGGTCATGACAAACATAAGCTACAGTATCAACAAGTCCTACAATCTGGCCTTCTATACTTGCAGGTCTATCCGGCTCTAAAGAGATATAAATACCTTTTGTCCTGTCGTCATTATGCTTTAAAATACCCTCTCTTACCTCCCATGTAAGGTTAAGTCCATATGTCGGGTTAATTCCCTGCTTAGCTTCAATACAATCAACAATTCTGACACTCTGTTCGTTATGAAAAAAACCGTACTCGTTTTTTAAAAGATCGGCCAGCAACCTTTCAACAGCGTGTCCGAAAGGGGTATGCCCCAAATCATGTCCAAGTGCTATAGCCTCGGTAAGATCTTCATTGACTCCAAGAGACCTTGCAATACCTCTTGCGATCTGTGAAACCTCAAGGCTGTGAGTCATTCTCGTCCTGTAATGATCCCCTTCATGGTTTACAAAAACCTGAGTTTTATACAAAAGGCGTCTGAAGGCCTTTGAATGTATTATCCGATCCCTGTCCCTCTGAAATTCGCTCCTTGTTTCAAGGTTATACTGCGGTTCCCTGAAGCGTCGACTGTTCTCCCTCGGCTCTCTTACTGCATATGGCGCAAGGTATTTGTTCTGTATGTAATTTATCTGCTCCTTGTAACGGGGAAGCTCCAACTCTTTTGATATCTGCTTCAAACTATCCATACTTTCAAATTCCTCCATAAATATTCTTTAGTTTACTACAATTATATTGATAATATCAATATAATTCGAAATAAAGGAAGTTAATAGTTAGAATCCGGATATGTTTTCGGTATAATCTTACAAATATATTATGAAAATATTAATAATCTTTATTTTTATTTTTCAAACTTAAGTTTTAGGGTATAATTAACAGAAGAATGTGCATTAAAGAAAATGCATAAAACGGAGGTCTGATAAATTGTCAAAACGAATAACAGTACTAACCTTTGGAGAGGAACTTGCCAATGCAATAACTCACGGAGCAGCATCGCTGCTTGTGCTGTTCTTAATTCCATTTGTAACTATTATTGCATATGAAAATGGTACATTACAAGATGTAGTAGGAATATCAGTATTCTGCATATCAATTTTTCTCATGTTTCTCATGTCAACTATTTACCACTCAATGGAACACAATACAAAGCATAAAAGTGTAATGAAAATACTGGACCATATATTCATTTATGTAGCCATTGCAGGGACCTATACCCCAATTGCAATTTCCGTAATTGGTGGCTGGCAGTCAATTGCAATATTGTCTGTTCAATGGATAATGGTGATATTTGGTATACTCTACAAGTCGCTGGTCCGCCACTCCATGCCAAAAGTCTCTCTTGTAATCTATCTTGTTATGGGATGGACCCTTATTATTTTTATGCCTTTGTTTATTAACAGGGCAAATCCTTTTTTGTTCTGGCTTATACTGGCAGGAGGGGTTTTTTACTCGGTAGGCGCAGCACTGTACGCCCGCAAAGGCTTCAAGTACCATCATATGGTCTGGCATATACTTGTTTTTCTGGGTGCTCTGACACATTTTATTGGTATATGCTTCTTTCTTTACAA
>JAAZCB010000405.1 GCA_012513545.1 Clostridiaceae bacterium | reverse complement strand
CGATGTTAACGGCATAACAAAAGAACTGGACTATTGGCCTGTTCTTGTTGCAGTTAACAGAGAGTTGAATCAGGAAGAATTACTTGTTCCTCTGGCATTTGTAATTCAACAGTTCGGCGGACTAGCCCAGTGGCATCCGGAAACAAGAGAAATAATGGTAAGTAGTTATGTTACTGTTTCTTTTAAAGATAAAAACCTTGAATCTGCTGTCCGCGAGCAGATAAAAGTACAAAAAGGTGATATTTTCAAGAGTGATGTTAATTCTGTAGAAATGCTTATTATTCCAGGAAGGAGCATATCCAGTCTTGATGGTCTTGAGTACTTCGAAAACCTGACATATCTTGATATATCCAATAACTTTGTTACGGATCTGGCTCCATTAAGAAAGTTGAATAAAATTACTTCTCTGTTTATGAACGGAAATAGCATCTCGGATGATTCCCCTGTTTCAGCAGTTTTCAAAAATCTTAAAAGGAGAGACTTTGAGCTTACACCAAGATTTTATGATAGTAGTCTTGAGGCTGAAGTTAGAAATGCTACTGGGAAAAAAGCAGGCGAATTATCCTTGAATGATCTGTCAAAAATTACTAAACTAAAGCTTGAAGAAAAGAAGATATCAAATTTGCATGGAATGCAATATCTCTTCAATCTTAAGGAACTCGATCTATCGAACAACGACATCGAGACAATTGAACCTCTGGAAAATCTATTAAAATTAGAAAAACTGTCAATTTCCAATAACTCGGTTAAAAATATTGAACCTCTGGGCAATCTGATGAACCTTGAATATCTTGACCTGGACAATAATAATGTATCTGATATTACGCCACTGGTCAGGTGTACTAACTTAAAACAGTTATCTCTGTTAAAAAATAACTTTTCGGATGAAGTAGACCTTTATAATTTCAGCAATCTTGAAATACTTGATCTTGGTCAAAATAAGATAACCGTAATAAATGGGTTTGAAGACCTTGCCAACCTTAGGAAATTGTATCTTAATTCAAATAATTTAACGGATATTAATGACATAGAGAAATGCTCTAACCTTGAATTGCTTGATTTATCGCAAAATTACATAGAAAAAACTGAAGCTTTGAGCAAGCTTTCCAAACTGAACGCCCTGTATTTATGCAATAATAATGTATCTGATACCTCTGTATTCTCTAACCTGACCAATTTAAAAGTGCTGGATTTGTCAGGAAACAACATAAGCCGTCTTACTGACAGCTTAAACAATCTCTCCGGACTGAGCTCCTTTTACCTGGAGGGGAATTCCATCACTAATTTTTCTTCCATCAAGCCTCTTGCAGGAAATCTAACCGATAAGGATTTCGAAGTAGTTGTTGCCTCTAACCTCCGTATAATCCAACGCTTTTATGTTGGCAATTCAACCTATTATGTTAATGGTCAGAAAAAGCAAATGGACATATCACCGATTATAGCCAACGGTAGAACTTTTCTTCCTGTGAGGTATGTATCTGAAGCTGTGGGCGCCTCTGTAAAATGGGAAGAAAATATTCAGATGATAACCTTAGCCCTCGATAACAATACCATTATGTTATGGGTAGGAAAGGATTATGCCCTGGTTAACGGCACATCTGTTCCAATTGATGCTGCTCCTTTTATACAGAACGGAAGAACTTTAATACCTGTCAGATTTGTAGGGGAAAAGCTCGGCTTAAAAATCGACTGGGATTCTCAAAGTCAGGAAATTACCTTAACAAAATAAAGAGTCAAAGGAGACGGTTCCTTTTGACTCTTTTCTTCATTAACTCCGGTAATAACCATCAATTTATGCTATACTATATGGTTTATTCTAAGTAAGATCTGATATTTATATTTTAATTGGATATGCCTTTATTCTGCTTAAAATACAGTATCTTCAATACCTGTTATAAACAATAAAATATATGCACATTCTAAACACCTATAATTGATTTAATATCCTCCTTAATATCGTCAAGAGGTTTATTGGCTTTTACCCGTTCGTCAAAATCCTCACGCCAAATAAAAAATTCTGTTAATCCCCCCCTTGGTGGATATAAGCTTTTATACCTTTCCATAATTTCACTAAATATCTCATTCAAATCTGCTATAACTGGAGTTTTCAAAACATCTTCAACAACAACTACTATATTTTTCAAAACTCCTGTTGCATATTTGGTTTCTGAATCCCCTTCACTTTCTATAATCAGCAATAACTTTTTAAACAAGCTGTTAAGTTTCTCTAAATCAGCTTTAGAATAGTTCTTAAACATTTCAGCCCTCCTTAAGGCAGCGGTGTTTCGGAAATAACTTGTACTCCTGGTATATTCCACGGTTTTGAAATAAATACCTGTTCTTGCGGACCCAAATAAATGCCTGACTGATATCCGGTAGGCCCTTTATATATTGTTGTCCCTTTGGGAATTTTAACAGCATATACCGATTCAATCGGTGATGTACCCGTTAATACCCCTGTCTTAGGGTCAATCCATTGAGCTTTTACTGCCGTATCAATTCTAACCTTGACACGTGATTCCGGAGGAGTCTCAGTAAAATACTGTCCGAGTCCGTTTTTTCCACCACCTGCTTTTCCACCTCTGTAAAATATTCTATCCTCTTTAAGTACTTCCATATTATATTTTCCTGATGCGAAAGTCGCTGCTGCATCGGGATTAACTTTTGCTAGTGGCCCTGGATTTTCTATCATGTTATATTTATACTTCCTGCTTGATCCCTTTTTAGTTTTTCTCACGCGGTTTGCCTTATGTTTCTTCAAACCCAAAGGATCTGTCCAGGTCCATACATTGGGAGCGTAAGCATATACATTTAAACCTGCTTCCAATCCCATAGGGTCCTGGCTGATAAACGAGCATATATCCGGATCAAAATACCTGAACCTGTTATAATTAAGCCCGGTTTCCTTATCAAAATACTGTCCCTGCAGCCTTAGAGGGTTATCAACTTCATCGGCATGCAAAGCCTCAACCTTTCCTATTGCATCATATCCTGCAGCCCAAACTACTTTGCCTTCCGTATCCATAAGCCGTACAGGACAACCGTTTATGTCGTTATGGTAAATATAAAGGCTCTCCTGTACATCATCTGATGAATCCTTCATATCTTGTGTCTTAACCATTGCCAATGGTTCAAAACTGTATGGATAATAAATATACTCACGAAGAATAATGCTCATGGGTTTCGTTTTGTCTGCAGGTTCTTGTTTGATGTCTCCCAAAAGAATATTCCCATCCCAGAAGAAGCTTGTAGATAAACCATCTGTTTCCTTAACAATTCTCCTTCCCAACGGGTCATACTTATAAGTAGTCTTTAGACCATCAGCAGTGCTCTCCACAAGGCGCTGATTTGCATCCCATATAAAGTTGGTTTCCTTACCACCCCTACGTTCGATAAGATTCCCAGCCCGGTCAAAGCGGTAGCTTATACCCTCATACTCACCTTCTCGAGTCCATTCTGTTTTACTGTCCTCCGTCCGGCAAACTCTTGTGGTCAATAAATCCCCAACAGGATCATGCAGGTAGCGCTTGATCCTTCCCTCGGGATTTACATGGCTTGTTATCCTGCCTATGGGATCATAGCTGAATTTATCATATCCAAAAACCGAATCATGCTTCTTAATTAGATTTCCAATCTCATCATAGCTATATCGCTGCTCAAAAACAGGCCCTTCTGCTGCAAGTACCTTCTGTGCAGTAAGGTAGCCTTCCTCATTATAATTGTACCGACGTTTCAAACTCTTGCTCAAGGTTTCGCCTGTTAACTGGCCCAAAGAATTCCATGCAAACCTTATCGGATCATATCCGGGTATTTCAATGGAATCCGCCTGATCTAACGCATCATAATTATAATCAATTGTCCGTGAAAAGGTTTTTCCGCCTACTTGTATCTTCGTGGTTCGCTGGGTTCTATTTCCGTTAAGGTCATAAATATTGGAAACAACGCATTGATCCCCCTGGCGCTCCTCAAGCATCTGTCCATCGGTGTCATAGAGGCATTCAATGCGAGTATTTTCATTCTCACAAACGATTAAATTACCATTGGCATCATATTCAAAGGTTTCTGTCTGGTACTTCCCGTGCTCTTTTGGGTCAGGAATCAATTTTTCCAGAATGCGTCCTAACGAATCGGTTTTATATTTCACAATCCTCCCAAGTGGATCAATACTTTCATATAAATGTCCTGCAGCAGTATATACATATTTCTGTTCCTGTCCCCAGTAATCCACCTCGGAGGTTATCCTCCCCAAAGCGTCGCGCTTAAGTTCATAGCGTTCGCCCTTCTGGTTTCTCATGACAATAAGGTTCTCTTCCATATCGTAGTCATACTCCACTATATTGCCATCGGGTAGTAAAATTCGTTTGACCTCTCCCATTCCACAGTATTCCATCCGGGTTATCAAACCATTTTTGTCTTTAAAATAATTAAGGTTGTCATGAGAATCGTAACCATAGACAATTGATGTTCCTCCTGGCTCTATAACCTTTGTTAATCGGCCTTTCAGGTCATACTCGCATCTGGTGGCTTTCCCCGATGCATCAGTTTTTGTAACGACATTTCCTAATACGTCATAAGTATATTTTGTTGTATTGCCAAGCGCATCCGTAATCTCAACAAGATTCCCGAATTTGTCGTAGGAAAGCTTCGTTAAAGCGCCCATAGGATTTGTAAAACCTTTCAGTTGACCATCCTTGTCATATTCATATTCCAACTTGGCTCCTATGGGTGTTGTCTGCCTTATGAGGAGTCCTTCAGGACTCCATTCCTGCTGCCACACAGCACCATTTGGATCAGTTATTTTAACAGGCTTATTGGAATTACTATATTCAGTAGCTACAAACTTGCCGTCAGGACGAATCAGTTTTACAAGATTGCCGCGTTTGTCATAAACATACTCAGTTTTATTACCATCAGGGTCAATTACAGCTGAAGTCCGACCAATGTCGTCATATTTATAGCAGGTTACACCTCCGAGAAAATCGGTCTGTTCTGTAATCATATACTGATCATTAAACTTTAGATATGTAACATTTCCAGATGAATCGGCCACTTCAGTTATTTTTTCTTCATTTTTATATGTAAACCTGTAATCATAGAGGCCGCCATCGCCAAAAGTATGAATACACTTTCCGTCATGCGTGTATTCATCATATTCATAATTGAAAGATAAACCATTTTTATTGGTTTCCCTGATAAGAAGATGATTTTGATAATTAAACCTGAAAGAAGCTTTCATAGCATCATAAGCTGCTATAAGGTTACCGTTTTCATCATATTCATAATATACCAGAAGAAGTGGATCCCGATATGGATATACAAGACTCATTTTTTCAATTCGTCCATTTCTTGATATAACTGCAATTTGTCTTCCACTGCTTTCTCTTATTTCCTTAAGGCCATTTTTACCCCGGATATACTCAATTGTGTTTCCCCAAGGGTCTTTAACATACTCTGCAAAGACTTCCTTAAAAGGCTCTTCCGGAATCGGAAAACAGTAAATCAGATCTTCCTTAATACTTACAATGTAGCAGTCCTTTTCCCTCTGTAGCATACTCCCGTCTACATGGCCAAAAACCGGCTTTCTTTCAGGCAGATAGTCAAAGAATACCGGAGCACCTGTTCCATCATGGAAAACAATACTGCCGTCGTTTTTAAATTCAAGCCGGATGTCTGCAGGAGTTTCCCAACCATAACCGCATGCTCCAATCCGCTCGTTCTGCGAGCCATAATAACGGTGCCATGTGATAGGTATCTTCCATGGCAATGAAAAATCAAGATGTTCAGTAACTACTTCACCAGAAACCGCATCAACAGGATGCCCCCATAATGCATTGCACTTCAGATTTTCCCAAACACGGCCTGCTTTTTTCCTGAGTTTTTTGAATTGCTGCTTTGTTTTTTTGCTTGCTTTACTTAAACTCTTACTATACTTCTTATATTTCTTCGAAAACTTCTTAGCGTTAGTTACCATCTTTTTCGACTTGCGTGTTAACTTCAAAATCAAACCAAATTTCATACTTCAAACCCCCGCAGTGGACGACAAAACTTCTTTACTTACTTCGTCCTGTGCACAATAATCCTTGACCTATCCTCTGTACCTATAAAAAATTTCTTCTCTTATCATTATATGATATATCCTACTTTTTCTCAATTCTCTTTCTTAAACCTATGGACACGAAAGCTACAATCATCAAAACTATAGGATTCTAGAGTATAAATATCATATACACCTGGTATAATACAATTTTCACTGCGTTCATACATCCAATTAGGACCATTATCACATGCGGCAAACAAATAAATGCTATTATCATTTATCTTCACCTGTAATCCAGTCTTCTCAAAAAGGCTTTCATCTATTGACAATATTCTTTCAATAATAGTATCAGCCTTCATTCCCTCTTTAATATAATTCAATACTAATAAAAATCCACCTTCATTGTTTTCGTATGAAATCCAGGTACTTCTTGAAATATCTTCACCAATGACTACTCCCATCCCATCTCCAATAGGTATTAACCCAATGTAATCTTCGACATCACATGCAGCATTATAGTGTTTTGGATTTCCTATGCCCTCCCATAGTCCTATTAAACTTTTTTCAATCATAATATGAGGTCCGCCGTCACACTCTATCCACCTTAGAAAACTATTATCCGACATATGTTTAATTCTCTCCTGTGCAAATTATTTATCTATTATAGTACCTTTTCATCATACCAAATATCTATATCATTACCGTTCAAAGAAAAACGATAACCATATGGAAGTGCAAGACATGGTAATAAGTCTGGTCTACGAAATGCTAAATCAAAATAGTGTACATTCATTAATGAATCAATATTATCATCATATAATTCTGTAGTTAACCACCAACCAGTCATATGGTCCGGAGAAGGATATCTTACGGCATCAACCCGTAACCCCTCATACACCCCTTTTGAAATTACCACATACTGACTGAACTTTGGAAAGCAAGGTATCACGGACACTTTTTTACACTCTTCTGTCTGTTCTGATATTACTTTTACTGAATACTCTATACCTTCACTAAATCCACTTCCATCAATATTTGCTTCCAATACATCATAATAAAAGTCAGTATTTTGTTTAAACTTTAATAACCATGAATGGTATGAAATTGTTTCTTCATTTCTTATAATGGGTTTAAAATCAAATATATAGTCAACAATGTATTCAATAACCTTAAAATATTCTATTTCTTTTGTTTGTTTTCGAATAACTCTAAGTTCTGACCCTAATAATCGTTTCAACCCATTAGTAGTATAATAACCATTTTGATAAGATATTTCTACTTCTCTATATACTTTTAATATTGTAAATCACCCTACCTTTTCATTTGACTCAAAGTCCCTCCTTGTGATGCACTGCAACCTTTACAATGTGGATATAGTTGCTGAGGTGTTCCGTCTGGCACAGTTGCACTTGGAGGTTGATGGTCAGGAATAAAATTACCACTTTTTGTACCTGGATCAGTTGAACCACAAGTATGACATCCAGTATCTTTACCTATTTGATTAATTTTTTCACGCTCTGCTGATGTAAAATCTCTTCCTTTTCCTCTAGCTGGAATTGACTCACCTGCATATGGTCCAGGTTCTAGAGTGCTAGCTTTAGTTCCCCTGCTAGCCTTTCTCGTACGACTAGCCTTATGCTTTTTTAATCCCAAAGGATCCGTCCAAGCCCACACATTTGGCCCATATGAATACACATTCAGGTCAGCCACCACACCCAATGGATCTTGACTAACGTATGCGCGAATATTGGGATCAAAATACCTGAACCTATTATAATTTAACCCTGTTTCCTTGTCAAAGTATTGCCCTTGCAGTCTTAAAGGATTATCAACTTCATTAACCGGCATACTTTCAAGCTTGCCCAAGGCATCATATCTGGCAGCCCAGACTACTTTACCCTCTGGTTCCATAAGCCTTGTAGGACAGCCATTTATGTCATTATGGTAAAGGTAAAGGTTCTCCTGTCCGTCAATTGCAACTTGTGTCTGAAGCAACGCCAAAGGTTCAAATCTGTATGGGTAGTAAATAAATTCTCGAAGCTCTGTATTCGCTGGTTTTATATCCCCTTCTGATTCCATCCGGAGGTCACCCAGTAGAACATTCCCATCCCAGTAGAATCGTGTAGCCTTACCATCTGTTTCCTTGAAAATTCTCCTACCCAGAGGGTCATACTTATATGTCGTTGTACGACCATTAGTTATACTCTCGACCAGACGCTGGTTTGCATCCCATATAAAACTTGTTTCCTTATCACTCTTGCGTTCAACCAGATTACCAGACCGGTCAAACCGATAGTGTACACCTTCATATTCACCTTCACGGTTCCATTCTGTATCACTACCCTCCTGTTGACAAACCACTCTTGTAGGCATCAAGTCTCCAACCAGATCATGCAGGTATCGTTTAATCGTTCCCTCGGGATTAACGTGGCTTGTTATTCTCCCAATAGGGTCATAGCTGAATTTATCATCTCCAAAAACTGAGTCATGTTTCTTAATTAAATTTCCAACCTCATCATAAGTATATCTCTGTTCAAAAATCGGACCTTCCGATGCCAGCACTTTTTGTGCTGTAATATAACCGTCCTCATTATAATCATAACGACGTTTAAGGCTTCTGCTCAAGGTTTCATTTGTTATCTGTCCAAGTACATTACGTGTAAACTGTATTGGGTCATACCCCGGTATTTCAACAGATGTTGACTGCCCTAATACGTCATAATTGATATTTACTGTCCGAGAAAAGGTTTTTCCATCTATATTTATTTTGGTGTTTCGTTGGGTTCGATTACCGTTAAGGTCATAGATGTTTGAAATAACACAGTTATCTCCTTGCCGTTCTTCAAGCATCTGTCCATCAGTGTCATAATCCCACTCAATGCGAATATCAGAATTCTCACAAGCGGTTAAATTACCGTTCGAATCGTATTCAAAGGTTTCTGTCAGGATGTTTTCCTGTTCTTTTTGGTCTGGTGTTAACTTTTCCAGGATACGTCCTAGCGGGTCGGTTTTATATTTCACACCCCTACCTAATGGATCTATGCTTTCAATCAAATGTCCTGCGGCATTATAAGCATACTTCCGTTCCTGCCCCCAATAATCTATCTCTAAAGTTATTCTCCCTAACACATCACGCTTTAATTCATACTGTTCACCCTTCTGATTTTTGACTGCAATCAGCCGCTCTTCCATATCATACTCATACTCGACAACATTACCATCAGGCTGTACGAAGCGTTTGATTTCGCCCATACCGCAGTATTCCATCCGTGTTTCAGCGCCATTTTTATCTTTAAAATAAGTCAGATTGTCTCCATGGTCATAAGCACAGGATATTGATGTACCACCGGGTAGAAAAGCCTTTGTAAAACGGCCTTTCAAATCGTACTCATATCTGGTGGTTCTCCCTGCTACATCAGTTTTAGTAACAACATTGCCCAATATATCGAAAGTAAACTTTGTTGAATTCCCGAGCGCATCAGTTATCTCAGTCATATTTCCCAATTTGTCGAACGAAAGCTTTGTAACAGCACCTAATGGATCAGTAAAGCCTACCAATTGTCCATTTTCATCATACTCATATTCCGACTTTGCTCCTATTGGAGTTATCTGTTGAGTCAGGAGTCCTTTATGATTCCAAACCTGCTGCCAGATAGAGCCGTTCGGATCAGTTGTTTTAATAGGTTTATTTAAATTATTATACTCAGTAGATACAAACTTGCCGTCAGGACGAATCAGCTTTACAAGATTACCTCGTTTGTCATAAACATACTCGG
>JAAZCB010000404.1 GCA_012513545.1 Clostridiaceae bacterium | reverse complement strand
GGTGATGTTTTGGTTCTTATCACCTTTCCATTATTTTCCTCTGCAAGTTTCTCAACCACATGGCTTGTGGATATCGGTACCACAACTGTCCCGCCCTGCACCGATTTGAAAAGTATAAGTGATATAAGTGCTGTAAACATGTCATCCTTAACAACTCTTCCCTTATTATCAATAAGCATCATTTTTTCGGAGGTATCTTCAACGGATACACCAATATCAAAATCGCCCATTTTTGTCATGCTCATAAAATAAGTCATTTCATTTGAATCGTTTTCATCTATCATAGTTCTTCTGTTACCCAACTCCAGGTTTGTTGACTCAACTGTACATCCAAGGCTTGTGAGCATATTTCCTACAGTATTTAAAATAAATTCCGATGGAGAGTTCAGTGCTACCCTGAAACCCATATTTTTTGCTCTCGTATTGTTAATTATGTTTCTTTCATAAAATCTTGTATAAACGTGTATTTCTTCAATATCCTTAATGGATTCACCTTCACACCTGCTGAAATCCTCTCTTTGAAAAGCATTTTCTATCTTTCTCTCGGTACCCCTGTCAATATTGCTTCCATTTTTATCAAGAAAGTCCACATGCAGTCTCCCGGTTTTTCTGCTTGATGTACTTATATGAATACCTCCATCAACACCATAAAATCTTACAGCAGACCTTATAACCGGAAGGTGAAGCATACCTAAATCCAATATCTCCAATCCTGCAGACATCAAGCCCGACATAAATGATATCTTAAGCATTTTAGCTGCATTTGAATCATCCGAACTAACTGCAACTTTTCCCTTGCCTTTTAAGGTAGCACCATATGCTGCTCCTAACTTAGAAGCATATTCGGGCGTTATGTCAACATTAATTTCTCCTGCAAGTCCTCTGTACCCGAATATAGAACGTATGAATTTCGAACCCCATACAAGATTTGAATTGACTTCCGTCCCTTCCTCTACAATCTTGTTGGGCCATATTTTTATACTTGGCTTTATAATCGCATTATGTCCGATAAGGGTATCATCACCTATAACGCAGTCCTCAAAAGTTGAAACGTTCTCTTTAAGGTTTACCTTATTGCAAATTACAGTTCCTCTCAATTGGATGTTATTTTCAAACACATTGTTTTTCCAGATTATACTCCTTTTAATGCCACATCTTTCTCCTATGATATTGCGCTCACCAAAAACAGAGTAGCTTTCAATGGCCGTATCTTTTTTTATTTTCGTATATGCACCTATAAGACAAGGGGCCTCAATTTGTACATTTTCCTCAATTACCGCCCCTTCTCCCAACCATACTCTTTCTTTTATTTCCTTTCCAGGGATATTAACTTTCACCTTACGGTCAAGTACATCCATGTTTGCCTGGCTGTAAGCCCTCAAGTCCCCTATATCACACCAGTATTCTTCAGTTATATAGCCATACATCGGCCTCTTTTCCTTTAAAAGTATGGGAAAAAGATCCTTGCTGAAATCAAACTTTTCATTTTTCTTGAAATACTTCAAAACCTCCGGCGAAAGTATATATATCCCAGTGTTTACTGTATCACTGAATACTTCGCCCCAGCTCGGCTTTTCCAAAAATCTTGTAATCCTGCCTTCTTCATCTGTTACAACAACGCCATACTCTAAAGGTATATCAACCTTTTTAAGAATGAGTGTAGCAACCGAGCCTCTGCTGAAATGAAAATCAATTGCCTTTTTCAGATCAATATCTGTAAGGGCATCTCCGCTAATAACTATAAAAGTATCATCAAGAAATTCTTCTGCATTTTTAACACTTCCTGCAGTCCCCATAGGTGTGTCTTCAATGTAGTATTTTAAGTTTACTCCATATTCGCTGCCATCACCAAAATAGTCTCTTATCATTTCAGGTAAGTATTGGAGTGTAACAGCTATATCAACTAATCTATACTTATTAAGCAATTCTATTATATGTTCCATAACAGGTTTGTTTACTATAGGCACCATCGGCTTCGGTCTGTTGCATGTAAGAGGTCTCAATCTGGTACCCTCCCCTCCCGCCATGATAACTGCTTTCATCAATTAATTCATCCTTTCATAAATTTCTTGCATAATTCTAAGAAAATTATTTAAAATAGTTATAATATTTACACACAATAAATCAATTTTAAGTACTTTGGCTACCTATATAAAAGCTTTTGTAATAACTCGAAGTTTAATTCATTAAAATTTTAATCAACTTTGTTATTTTCTTCTTAATTCTTCATGTAATATTTTTATTTCTTTTCCTCAGGAAATTTTAGTCAAGCCTTTTTATTATACTCATAAAATTAAATAATATACCACAATAATAAACATTTTACATATTATCCCACAATTTATTTATTGTATTTTTCTTTCTAGAAAAGCTAATAATAAATTTTGCGAACTGTAAAACAGAATAATCAATTATTACTCAATCATAAAGCTTATCTGCTTTACAGTTATATTTCCTAATTATGGTAAGAAAATAAAATATTCAGGAGGTATTTTATGCCAAGAACATCAAAAAACAACAACGACTATATGCCCAACGGTGTTGTCATAAAACCGTCTTTGCCAACTCCCGGAGAAAGTATTACAGTCATGTATGATGGCCTGCTTTCAAAAAACGGAGCCTCTCATGTATATGCACACACAGGTTTCGGAAGCAATTGGGAAAGGACTTATGACTATCCAATGACAAAAACCTCTTCAGGATTTGAAACAACTATAGCCGTTGAATCAGCTGATACGCTAAACATTTGCTTTAAAGACTGCGCCAATAACTGGGACAATAATTCAGGTAACAATTACTCCTTTGATATTTCAAAATAGTGTCAGGTAAGAAATAAGAAAACATACGAGAAACCTAAACCCCTGGCTTGCGCTTATTTCCCTGTCCAGGGGTTTTCTACCGATTAAAAAAGAATTATTACATGAATTGCAGTAACATTTTGTTCTGTCAGTTAATATAATAATACTTAAAAGGGGGGGATTCTCAAATGCTTCCATATAACAGAAGAATGCTTATGAGCAGGCAGTTTGAACATAAATCTGCCGAAAATCAAAATAATAATTCTGATTCAAATGATATACATATAAACTTAAAAAACAGCATTAATACAATATCCAATAATATCAACGAAATCAAAAAGTCCATTAGCCAGATTGAAAAAAAATTAGAACATCTCGAAGATAAACAAGCGATTCTTGAAAACAGAATTGATGATGATTACTGTTCAAGAAACAATACTGTAAGTAACAACCTGTTGGATATCCGAAATGAACTTGAACTCATAAAAAAAGAAACAAATAAAACAAAACACCAATACTCACCTTCTGATTCAGGAAACAGACCCATTATGCCTGGTTCAGGGTTTGCAGGGATAACGGAAGAGTATTTAAAAAATTTACACAAAAACAACCTGCCATAATTGGCAAATTTCATATAAATCCTTCCTTTTTGAGCCCTTTAGGGCTCTTTTTTATGCTATAGAAAAGACCTGGTTCAGAAAATCCAAAAATGAAGTAACATAAACTCCTTTACTGAATATTATGTAAAAGAAGCATAACCATAAAATATATTTCAAACCTGAAAGGAGTATTTATTATGAAGTATCAGCAGGACTACTTAGGTTCAAAAGCAGACTTAGCAGAATTTGTTAAAAAAATAATACCGGAGCTTTTTTCAAGTAAACTGGTAATCGAAGGAAAGAATGTTAGCATACCTAATGATCGCGACCTGGACTACAAGGTAAAAGTTGACGAGGATGAAGCTGGCGGTTCTTTCAGTCTGAAAGTTTCCTGGAATAACGAACTTGAAAAAGAAGAT
>JAAZCB010000043.1 GCA_012513545.1 Clostridiaceae bacterium | reverse complement strand
TGGCTATAAACGCTTTAGCCTTTTCATCCTCCTGGGGATTTGTATCAGGAGTTTCAATTTTCTTTTCCGGTTCCGGCGCTACCTTCTTCTTAAAAAGAAGGGAACATCCCGTTCCGGTAATCAGTAATGCTACTACTGATGATAATGCTAAAAGCTTTAATTTGATATTCATTAGCTCCACCCCATAATTCTAAAATATGTCCTGCAAGAAAACGAAATTTTTCGAAAATTTATTTAAAAGATTAATTCTTGCTGCCTTGTTCAAAGGCTCATTATCTTCGTCTACGCTACTATCAACAGAAGCTTTATCTCTGATTTGCTGTAAACCCAAACTGGTTGTACTATCGAGCCCAAGATAAAAATCTACTTGAGCTTTTGAATCGTTTCCCGATGCTAGGAACTTTACACCTGCATATACCCCTTTGTCTAATGAATTTTCTGCCTGAGCATCGTTGGAAATTGTATTAAGTTTAGGTGTAAAAACATCACCTGACCAGGTTCCTCCTCCTGCTGCAACAATAGAACCCCTTACGTTAGCACCGTCTGTAAGTATAACTTTGCCTGCAGTGACAAGTATACCGTTAAATGCCCCACTTATTACTATACTGAGTTCAGCATCCTCATTTACAATCAGATAATAATCCTTATCATCATCAAAGCTCCCAGAGTTCTGACTTGATGCACATGTGGTATATAATGACGTACCCGTTGCTTTAATTCCCTCGTAGAAATCCTCTAAATTAATTTCATTCGCCGTCGAAGATGCAGGAGCTGCTTTATATGCGACATATTCATTTGTAGCATAATTTGAACACCTTTTCCTCAAATTTTCAAGAAGTTTGCTAAAACTATCAGTAGCACCTGCCTCCCATGTTAACGTACCGTCTGTCTTAGGATATTCTCTTGTTGCATAGATATGGGTTTTTTGCAACAAAGCATTTTTAACTACCACAAAACGGGGATCAGTCAAATTAGTCAAAGGATCAGCCGAACCATCCGAAGGATTAACAAACCAATAGTCGCTTGAAAAAGACAAATCATCAGAATCAACATCTTTGTATATATTGTCTATTGCATAATCACCATTTTTATTCATATACAATAATGAACTTTCTCTATCTTCATCTGCATTAATTGATGGATTTTCACGATTATACAGTTTACCGTTTGCAGATAATTCATACCACCAAAGACCGCTCAGTTTGTCACGGTTGAATCCTGCCCCCAGGCTAACATTTTTTAACCCTGCAACCAAAGCATTATAGTCATTGGTACCTGTTCCTCGAACACTATCAATATTTGCCAACCAAACATCGATACTATCTGACGGAACTGTATTCCATAGCTGGAACAGGTTTAAAAATGAACCACCCTTATTGATTTCAAACAAGTTGCGCAAATGTTTATGATATACATATTGGTCAGTCCAATCCTCAAAAATTTTGTATGCCGGAAGACCAACCTCAGTATCCCAGGCAAGAGAAGCATCTTCAATTTGTGCATCTGTTTCACCAGTAACCGTGTCTATTTTAAAGGTACCTCCCGCCAGCAGTATATCTCCATTTACTACAATTCTTGATTTCATAGAATCGTCACTGAACATATTGTGCAAAGGCGCACTATTAACAATTGCACTTGATGAGTCATGGTTGTTGGATGGAAATGGGACTCCATTAATATCTTCAGCTTGCCTTGTAAGCCCAAACGCACTTCCATTAACTGCTATAACTGAGTTCTGACCATTTAATTCTATATCATCAAACGTATAGGAATTTCTGTAAACAACTATCTTGTCATTATTTCCAAACCCCTGAATACACTGTGCAATCGCATCCCTGTATATATGTATCGAGCTTCCGTCATCATAACCTGGCGCGGTTGTCGTAGGTGCACTGCCTATATAAGGTCCTGTCCTTATAAAGCTTCTTG
>JAAZCB010000403.1 GCA_012513545.1 Clostridiaceae bacterium | reverse complement strand
TACAATTGCAAGAACAACAAAACCTGTAAGTAAGTACTCCTTTTTTAGCTTTATTGTAAAATATCCTTCACCTTCAGAGTCATAACTGACCTGATCTATTTTAACTGTCTGGACTTCTGCAGGTATAGAACTTGACGTATTCCCTGCTGCGGATTGTATCTCAGGCATATTGCCGCTTACCATGATGGTTGTCCCTGGAATTTCCGCTTTTTCATAGTTTCCTGACTCGGGATTAAAATAGGATATATAAATAGGAGCTATTTTAATATCACCGTTTTTTTCAGGAACCAGTACGATTTCAAACTCCTTTTTGGCACTAAACCGACCTTCCTCTATACTCTCCTGTGTGTTTTTCTCAGTTTCATAAACTGAAAAACCGGATATATCTTCTTTTATAATTTTCTTTATGCCCGCAAGATCACAATCTCCCGATAAGGTTACATTAAGTGAGATAGAGTCCTTGATATCAATCTCCTGTTTGCTGTATTTCGCATCTACGTTCAACTTGCCGACAAGGCCTGAAAAGTCCGGAGGCTGGTTGGTTAACGGCAATTCCCTGACTTCAAGCTCTTTTTGTTCAGTTTTAAGATAAAACGGTTTGGAGGAGTCAAAAAAGCCTCCGGTACTTACATTTACCTGAAAATTATATGAAGGAATTGTAAATTTACCTGTTTTTGTTGGTGTAAGAAAGGTTTGCTTCACTTCATATTTAGCATACCTTTTATTGTCTATATTGACAAAACCCGATTTCAAATTCCCCTGTGGAACCTCTTTCTTAATAAATCCATTGATATCCGTATTGTCCAAAAAGCCAAAGTTTTCAATGTTATACCTCGTATAGAGTTCATAAGAGAGAACAGCTTTTTGTCCAAAATATATATTGGTGTCCGAAAGAATGGTCTTAATAAAAAGATCTTTAGCTTCTCCTCCCTCTTGGGAGTTCTTCTCCTCGGTTACATTGACCTGAAGGCTATTTGTCCTGTAGGTCTGTCCATTATATTTTATATTTGCAGTAAGAGTAAACTGCCCGGTTTGTTTTGGCATAATTACATAATTCCGGTCCTTCTTGTAAGTCATATCACCGTTGATAACTTGCGTAGACATTGAATTGCCTGATGAAATTATATCAAAGTTTTCAATACCTTCAATGCTGACTATTTCAGCTTCCTTAGCATTTATCATGGAAACGGCAAGATTTGTGCTTTCACCACTGCCAATCTTCAAACTGTCAATCTCAAGACGAAACTCAGGTTCTTCAGCCAGAACGCTGCCTTGTATTGAAAAGATACTTATAAGAAATATAATTAATGAAAACAAAGCTTTAGCCTTTAACTTTTTACCAATCATGTTCCGTCCCCTTACCTTTCACTTTAACTTCCTGGTTATTTTTAAGACTTTCCTCTTCCTGTTGTTCGAGCATCTCAAGCACCCTTTGAGCCTGTATTAGTGCAGCATTGTTCTTGTCTTTATCTGACGCTTCCGATTCCTTCATTGAAGAAGCTTCCCCCTGGCTATCCTGGCCTTCCTTCTGGTCTTTGTTCTGTTCAGACTGTGAAGGTGACTGCTGCGGTGAGCCCTGGTCCTCCTTAGACTCTTCGCCCTCTTCATTATTCGAGTCTTCCTGCTGGTTCTCCTTAGCCTGGGAATCGTTTGGCTGCTGGTTCTTCTGCTCCTGATTCTCCTGGTTCTCCTGGTTCTCCTTATTATCTTCCTTGTCCTGGTTCTCTTCCTTGTTTTCATTATCCTTCTCATTATTTTGCTGGTTTTCACTGTCCGTTTTCATCTCTTCGAGCTTCTTTTTAACATACTCATAATTGTATTTCAAGTCCAAATTCCGAGGATATTTGATAATTCCATTCTTATAGGTCTCCAAAGCCTGCTCATAGAACTTACGCTTTTGATTGTCCTCACCACTCGAATCTCCCAATTTTAAATTGGAATTACCTGTTTTAATATACTTTTCAGGCCCGTCGATAGTCTTATTGTAATACTCTAAGGCCTCCATATAATTATTCAACCGGTATGCAGCAAGTCCGCTGTTGTTATTCAACCTTTCATCTTCCGGTTTCTTTAAAAGTCCTCCCTGGTATGAATCGAGAGCCTTATCGAAGCTACTCTGTAAATAAAGCCGGTTTCCTTGAATAAGTGCTTTTATATAACCACTATTAAAGTCAATGATTCCTGTAATAAGCATCACTGACATAACTACAGTCAGCAATCCCGAAACGAGAAACAAGGGAAATATTACTTTCTTCATAAGATATTCCTCCTTTCCGGCAGGAAAAATGCCGCAAGAAACAACAGTATTCCCGCTCCTAAAAAATACTGGTAAAGGTGATGAAACCTTCTTGTTTTATCTGTTTTTAAAGTCGCCCTCTTTAGTGTAGACAGCTCCTTTATCAGATTATCGGTTTCATTCTGATAATAGTAGCCATTACCTGACTGAGCCAGTTTTTTAAGTATATCGGAGCTCAAACGTGAGGTAACAATATTACCGCTGCTGTCTTTCTTATAACCGATTCTTTGCTCCCCCTTATCATCATAAACCGGAATCAATCCTCCTTTTTCCGTACCTACACCTATAGTGAATATCTTCAGATTTTTGTCACTGATTTTCTTTACAACCTCCTGGCTGTTGGAATCCTGCTCTTCACCATCGCTTATTATTACTACTACTCTGTCAGAGCTTGAAACCCTTTTAAAAGAGTTATCTGCAAGATTTATTGCTGCTGCTATGTTTGTACCCCCACCTGCAATCATTTCTGTATCAATTACATCCAAAAACATCCGTGCCAGTTGATAATCATCTGTTAACGGCATCTGGACATATGCATCTGATGAAAAAGGAATAAAACCTATTCTATCTCCTTCAAGCTTATCGATTAAATTCTCAATAATCTTTTTTGCCCTTACAATCCTGTTTGGTTGTATATCTTCAACCAGCATACTCTTTGAGGTATCAATCAGTACATAAATATCCATGCCCTCTTTTGTAGTTTCTATAAAACCTGCAAACAACTGGGGACCCAACAGTGATAAAAACATCAGTAACATTCCCGATACCAATAGAACACTTCTTAGGGTCTTAAACCGTATTTCCAAATCTATTTTCATCAGCTTAAGAATTTTTTCCTTTTTCCTGTAGGCAAGAATCAGCAGAACCAGAGCCAGTACAGGAACCAGAACAAATATAAAATTCAATGGATATTCATTTAATGGATACTTAAATTCCAGCTTATCCAACGTTCAAGTCCTCCCTATAAAATCCTGTGGTCTTAAGGCACCTGGGTAAAATAGTATTTATCAAAAAAAATACCGGCAAGCAATAACAAAAGACCTACTTTAATCAATCCGAAAGCGAGCTCGTCATATTGCACAAAATTATCCTGCTCAAACTTGCTCTTTTCAAGCTTATCAATAGTTTCAAAAATCTGTGAAAGTGTCTTTGGGTCTTTTGCCCGATAATATTGTCCACCAGTGGTGTCCGCCATTCTCTTCAGCAGTTCTTCATCCAGACCACCTTCATATTGCTGGTAACGTGTATGTCCGAACATATCCTCTACCGGAATAATAGTCCTGTCAGTTCCCACACCGATTGTATATATTTTGATTCCGAGTTCTTTTGCAAGTTCACTGGCAGTATCCGGATTGATGTCTCCAGCATTATTTTCACCGTCAGTCAATAGAATCACAATCTTCGAGGCAGCTTCACTTTTCTTAAGCCTGTTTAGTCCAACCGAGACAGCCATACCTATAGCTGTTCCGTCCTGATTGACCGACTCACTGGTTACCCCCTCAAGAGACTCCTTCAATATGTTGTGGTCAAGTGTTAAAGGAACCCTGGTATATGCCGTTCCTGCAAATATAACCAGAGATATCCTGTCATCGTGACGTCTGTCAATAAATTTATCAACAGTATCCCTTGCTATCTCCAGCCTGTTCGGTTCAAAATCTACAGACTGCATCGAGCCGGAAACATCCAGAGCCATAGCAATATCAATACCTTTGCGCATAATCGGTCCATCACCTTGTTTAAGCTGAGGTCTTGCCATGGCAACAAGCAATATAATCAGTCCTGAAAGTATGACATACCTGCCTATTTTATGCTTCAACGTTTTCTTCATACCTGAGCTCTTAATAAGCTTAATACTGGAAAACTTCAACACACTCTTTTTTCTTCTTTTCAAAAACAAATAAGCGATCAAAGGTATGAAAAGTAAAAAATACCAGTCTTGAATACGCCAGTTTTCAATGTGAAACATGATTCTCCCTCTTGATATCCTCAATTTTTCCGGCAATTTCAATCAGTTTGCCCAATAGCTCCTGTTTATCCTTAATTGTAGCTGCAATTCCCGAAAACTTATATACGTCACATTCGGAAAACCAGCGTTCCAGGTCTTCCAGTACAGGCTTAAGGACAGGCATACCGTTGATTTCATCCATTATTTCCGATGATGTTTTGCCTCTTATGCGGCACGAACAAATCGCTTCAATATATTCTTTAAAGCTTCCCGTCAATTTTACAGGATAAACCTCTTCCTCCGGTGACATATTCTTTGTCTGACATATGAAACGCTCATACGGAGTGATTGCAGCTTTCCTTTTATCTTTAATATACCTCCATAAGCTTATAAGCCCAGTAATTAAAAAAACACCCAATAATATAATTAACACATACTTCCATTCTACATAAGCTCCAGAAGACAGTGGATTTAAATCTCCTTCGAAGATACCGTCCCTTTTTATTTCCTCAAGTGTAGATTTTATATCAATTTTAATTTCCTTATCACCAATCAGTACAGTTTTTTCGCCAGGTTCAAAGCTGCGGATTGTTATTATAAAGCTGTCATCATCTTCTTTTATGTCAACTACATCAAAATCCTTGAATTTGTCCCTCAAATCCTCGATAGAAATATCTTTGGATGTAACCTTTAATTCAATCAAATCACCGACGTAAATACTCCTCGTTTTAGCTAATACCGAAACGGATGAGACAAATAAAAATAAAACCAGAATAATTAGAAAAAGAACTTTATTCCCTTTTTTCATCTGTGACTCCTTCTTCTGAAGAATTGTTTCAATGGCTTTACATAGTCTTCATCAGAATATATGTTGATAAAATTCCTCTTTGACAGAATAGGGCTGTTATCAGCGAGGTATTCATTGTTCATGTTATCGAGCACAATTGTTTCTCCTGACTCAAGGTCTTCAAAAGTAAAAATAGCCCCGGAGGGAATAAACTCTTCGGCTCTGTCTACAACCCGGACCAGAACCAGATCATGGTGGCCTGCAGTAATTTTAAGATCTTTTTTATATCCGTCATCAAGAAAGTCGGATATAAGAAAAACTACGCTCCGTTTCTTCTCAATACGGTTAAAATACTGCAAAGCTTTTGTAATGTCGGTTCCTTTCAACTCGGGCTCAAAATCAAGAATATTCTCAATTATTGATAGTACATGCCTTCTTCCGTTTTTTGAAGGAATAAATTTTTCAACCTTTTCGGTAAAAAGAATCATTCCTACCTTGTCATTGTTCCTGCTCGCCGAAAAAGCAAGAGTTGCTCCAAGCTGGGCAATTAATTCCTTCTTGCTGCCAAAGAAACTCGAACGGGACATGTCTATCAAAAGAAATATATTAAGCTCACGTTCTTCACTGAACTGTTTGACATAGGCCCTGTTGTGGCGGGCAGTAACATTCCAGTCGATGCTCCTGATGTCATCACCCGGATAATACTGCCTGATATCCTCAAACTCAATCCCTTTGCCTCTGAAACCGGAGCGATACTCACCGGAAAAGATTTCCTCCACCAATTTATTCGATTTTATCTCAATCCGTCTTATCTTCCTTACCATTTCTTTAGAAATCATTATTATCCTCTGCTCCTAAGGCAAATTAATCTGCTCTAAAATTTGCGTTATTATGTCTTCTGCTGTGATGTCCTCTGCTTCTGCTTCATAGGATATTAGTATCCTGTGCCTTAAAACATCGTATACAATTGCTTTAACATCATCAGGAATGACAAAACCACGACCCTCTAAAAAGGCCCTGCACTTAGCTGCTTTGATAAGATTGATAGAGGCACGAGGGGAAGCTCCGCAGGCAATATACGGCGACTTTTCCCTGGTTTTAATAACAATATCCAGAACATAATTTTTAATATTTTCATCTATATAGACACCATCTGCCATTTTTCGCAATTCAAAAATGCTATTGCGGGATAATATCTCTCTTACCTCAGTCCCGCCTGATTCCTCACTTGAAAAACGTTCAATAATTTTTCGTTCTTCATCTCTTAAAGGATAATTCACCTTCAGCTTAAGCATAAACCTGTCCTGCTGCGCTTCAGGGAGCGGATATGTACCCTGCTGCTCAAGGGGGTTTTGTGTCGCTATAACAAGAAAAGGCTTGTCCAACTGATAGGTAGTCTCTCCAATAGTCACCTGTTTTTCCTGCATCGCCTCAAGCAGTGCAGATTGCACCTTTGCAGGTGCTCGGTTTATTTCGTCAGCCAGAATCAAGTTGCTGAAAACAGGCCCCTTTTTTATTATGAACTCGCCTGTCTTTTGATTATATATTTCAGTACCGAGAATATCTGCCGGCAGCAAATCAGGTGTAAACTGTATTCTCTTAAAATCAACCCCGATAGTCCTTGCAACAGTACTTGCAGTCAATGACTTTGCCAGTCCCGGTATTCCCTCAAGAAGTATATGACCACCTGACAAAATACCTATGAGTATTCTGTCAACCATATATTCCTGTCCAATAATCACTTTATTTATTTCAGCCTTCAATGAAGAAATCAGCTTACCTTCTTCAATAAGGCTTTTGTTTTCCGTTTGTACATTCTCCATAAGCTTTTGCCTCCTGTCATAAAAACCATACATGTACATAATTCATTATGGTATTACTTCATATAAATACGATTTTAGATTATTATTTTGAAATATTTATGAATAAACTGTTAAATTTCTGAATATAAGGTTCTGTCGAGTACATGTAAAAATATGCAGATAAATTATGCACCCGATTATGTCCATCAAAAAATCCTGTAAAGCTTCTACAGGATTTTTCACAATAATAATCTACTTTGATAAATTTATGTTTATACTACATTTGCGCATTGAACAAGCTTCCAATCTTATAAACAACATCCTCAGAATCGGCATTGATGTTTGCTGCTTCATTTATTTCCGACAGACTCTGGAGAGCTTTTATGTTTGCGTTATATCCGATTGTATAAATAGGTATTTTAAAAGCCTGAAGCATGGGAAGCACATCCTTTAAAGTGTGTCCGTAGTTTGTCTCTCCATCGCTTAATACAAAAAGCATTAATTTGGCATTTGGATTTTTAGCTTTTTCTTCTATAAGCATCTTGGAAGCTACAACTATTGCATCAAACATTGCCGTACTGCCGTTTGCCCTTAAATCAGTCACTGCCCCATTAAAATATGCCCTCTGGTTCAGATCGAATTTTGCTATTGGAAGATTTATATTTACATCATCGGAAAAAGATACAAGCCCAATTGAAGTATCTTTTCCGATATATTGCGATCCGCTGATCAAGGATTGCTTCAGTTTGTTCAATGGTACTCCATCCATGCTTCCTGAAACATCAGCTACAAATACCGCTGCTATATCATTATTTCCATCCTTCTTTTCCTTCCATAGTTTTTGTGCCTGTGCAACCAAATTCCCATCAATAGCTACGTTTTCAGGTGAATAATCATTATGTGCATTGAATCCGTAATCAGCTGCAAGCTTCTGATATTCCGATGACTTACAGAATTCTATGAATTTATTTAGTATTTCTTTTTTAACATCGGACAAATCTCCTATAGCATACATAGGACTGTCATGTCTTACACCGAACGGAAAAAATTCATACTGTCTTAGTTCAGGTGTATTGACATATGTCTGGTACTCAAGTATAAAGCCGTCAAGTACACCGGATTGTGCAGAGTCCCTCATTTGCAGTGTTGTATAGGCAACAAATGGAATGTTGGTCTGGAACTGTTCAAATCCCTGAACTGCTTTTTCACTTAATATGTCTTTATTATCAAAGGTACTAAGGGTTGAAACCAGGAAATTCATACCTGTTGAGCTGGCAAAAGGATTTGTGTAACCCATTGCTATTTCGTTTGAAGCAACCGCTTCAGTGATGGTTTTCAGGTTTATGGCACCGTATTTTTTTATAAGTTCCTCGCTTTTGCTTTTGGATAAGAGAATACCAGCCACATTACCTGCAAGTCTTTTTTCAACCAGAGATATTTGGGTTCTATTTGCCTTTATCATCTCTCCCCACAGTTCATTTGAAGGTGTAAACGCATCAGGACGGTATTTACCCGAAATGATATAATCAGTACCCTGACCTGAAGCAATACCTCTTATTCTGACGGAAACGCTCTCCCCATTTACCTGAATATTTGCTCTATTGAAGGCCTTTGCCGTTTCAACCAGCCAGCCGTCCTTTTTATCACCTGCTTTTTCTGTAGATGAGAAAATTTCTATAAAGTTACTGGTACTCGCTTCTACCTGAGGAGGAT
>JAAZCB010000402.1 GCA_012513545.1 Clostridiaceae bacterium | reverse complement strand
TGCATACTTTTGAAGGCATCAGCATCAACACCGACAAGGTGATGTATGCCGGCAAGCTGGTGGCAGTGAAAGATTCGGCAAGAAATGCAGAGTTTATGTCGGCATTGCAGGACCAGCCCTGGGGCGACGGCACTTCATCAGGACAGGAAAACGAATACCTGCAGCCCTTGTTTGAGGCGCTGGAGATCATCGTTACCGAAGACCCGATTACATCAATAACAGTAGATGAAGACGGAGATATTATCGTTACTTATGAAGACGGGGAGACAGAAGAGATCGATTATCCGGACCAGTATCCCATCATCGTTGCCGACAGCGAGGGAAACCAGTACCTTGTAGATGAAGGCGGCGAGGCCACGCTGATAACCCCCGATATGGTGGCGGCCGCAGAGGCGAGTAATGCTGAAATTGCAAATTTGGAATCAACAATTTCTTCTGACATCGCCAATTCATTGAAATTTATCATTGGGGAGAATGATTATATAAACAATGATTCATACTATACATACTATAATAAAAAGAAAATTGAAATAAAGATTGTGAAAATCGATGATAATGTGGATATCGATTTAACCACTATTACGTGGAAACTTGAAAATAAGGAAATTCCTTCAAAAAATGACTCTCCCGAAATCATTGAGTTTACAGTAGATAATACAACTTTGCCAAAATACAGTAATAACTTACTTGTTTTAAATAATGAAGGAAAGGCTTTGATAAAGATAAAAATTAAAACATATGATGCTCCTGTTATTAAGTTTGATGAGGATAAGCTATTCAAAGGAGAATACTTTTTTGATCATGGATATGAGTTCACTTCTATAGCAAGTAATACTTATTATAATACTATATTAGTTGGTAAAAAAAATGATGTTTATTATGCTCCAGTATTAGGATTAGATAAAGATCAGGCGGTTACTATTCAAGTAATCCCTGATCAATTTAATGGTAATATACCTTATGATCCTAAATTTGAGGTAGTCTTTAAACCTGATTTACCAGGAAAAGTATTAATTAATAACCAGGATTCTTTAATTTTGGATGGTATCAGTTTAGATAATCTGACCGATATCAATATCAAAGCTATTGATTATGTTGATAATAATGATATAGAAAATTTAACCCCAATGCATATTAATGTTCTTATTCGTTCTACAAGGGAAAAAGTCGGTATGTTGGAATTTTATTGTGCAAAAAAAATAGATAAAGAAGTAGAATTGATTTATACAATGTTTTCGGATGAAACCAATTACCCTTCATACTTAACAGATCAAGTTTTGAGCACGTTTCTTACAACTAATTCAATGAATCAATTATTTTTAAACTTTACAGTAAGCTCGACACAGTATTCTTGTACCACATATACAACGACTCAAATGCAAGGATTAACTAATCAACAAATAATAGATAATCTGAACAATGATAAATATGGAAGAACAACACCAACAGGATATAGTAGTACTAAAGACTATTTTTATTTAACGAATTTAGATATTCCATCTTTAAATAATCCAAATGCTTACTTAGGTGGTTTTCATAAAGTAGGTTATCCAGGTGGTGTTCAGGTTAAGTTCCGAACAACCCCATACCATGAAACTGCAGAGGCTGCTACAGCTCACGAATTTGGCCATTGGCTGGGTTTACCTCATACATGGGATAGTAGAGGTTTGGTTCCGGTAATTCATCCCAATGAAGGAGGAACAAAGGATAATTTTATGGATTATAAGATCAATAGAAAGAAATGGCTAAAGGTTCAATTATTAAATTATACCAGATGAAAAAATGAAAACCAAGATAATTATTACCTTATACATGATTTCAGTCTTTACCGGATATACTCAGACTGTCAATTCAGTAATAAGTAGAGATTCAATATTGAAATTGTTTCAAAATAACAATGCTTTTGAAGTCTTTTATGAATTGGGTTCAAAAAAGTATACATTAGATTTCAAGGCATTATATAATGACACTGTTTTAAAACCTTACTTTTTAAAATGGCTGGATAGAAAGGAGTATTTTTTATTTACACTAGAAAAAGAAAAAAGCAAGATTATTGATAACTCTAAATTAATTAATGAAGAGATACTATACTTATTAATCAAAAGAAATATAAAAAATGCATTTGATTCGATTAATAATAATCCCGAATTATATAAACTATATAGTGATAGTGCAGTAAATCAATTTATTAATCGATTTACCAAATATAAGGATCCTGAAAAATTCGAAGTACCACAGGATGCAGTTGTATTTCATTCATTTTTGGCTTACCCCGAAAGTTATTCGATTATTAAAAAATGGTGGACTGAATCGAAACTGGATGTAAATAGTAAATATTTTTTACCCCTTGTAAGACTAGGCGACCATGAAGCTGAAACAGCTTTTGATAAAAGAATTGTCGAATTTCTTAAAACAAATGGAAATTCCGAGGAACTTATGTCGATTTATTCGGATTTAACTTATTTAAACAATTCTTATGCAATTTCCAAGATGATTGACTTATTTAAAATTGATAAGAACTTTGTAATGCTTTCGGATGGGGATGAAGGGAACCCTTTTAATTGTATAATATTTAATTTTTTATTGAGCGAATTTAATTATTACGGAATTGAGACGACAAAATTAAAAGAAACAAAAAAGCCATGTAAAGAGCTTTCTAAATTAGTACCTGAAATTAGAAAAGCAGCTCTGCAATTAATTGATAATCACAAATCGGAAGAAGCTTACTGGAAAGAAAACATTTCTTATTCTTGGTAAACAATACAAAATGCGATCACGAATTTCTGAAATACCCTGCCTCTCTATCCCTAGAGGTGTACTATAACCTTCTCGATACGGCAGGGAACGCGCACCAGGAGCTGATAGGACAAGTGAACCTGGTGGGGTATGAACGGCAGGAGATCAAGCTGGTGATCGTTCCTGTAAAGATCCTCAAGCCTGATAATAATAACATCGAAGCGCCGGTAGTTGACGAGGCATCAATCAACACCTATCTGAACGATAAGGTGTATAGCCAGGCAGTTACAAGCTGGAATATAACCACCCATGAAGTCCTTGAGGTAGAACTGCAGGGAATATTCGACAACGACGATCCCGACAACCGCATGGACTATACCGGCGGTATGAAGGATGTATACAGGGAATTCAAGGACCAGTACGACAAGGATAATGATGCAGTGTATGTGTTCCTGGTACCTGGTGAAACGGAAGACGGGAACCTCAAAGGCTATATGCCCTTAAAAGGTCAGTATGCGTTCGTTTTCATGAATA
>JAAZCB010000401.1 GCA_012513545.1 Clostridiaceae bacterium | reverse complement strand
GCGGGACATCGAGTCCCTTGCCTTTTCCCTCTTTCACTTCGTTCGAAAGAGGTTAAATAAAAAGCTGCGGGACATCGAGTCCCTTGCCTTTTCCCTCTTTCACTTCGTTCGAAAGAGGTTAAATAAGAGTTTGTTTTCAGCAAATAACAGGAGAAAATGCTATGAGCAAAAGGCATATACAAAAGTTCAGACATTTTATGGGAAGCCTGAAGCTTAACAGGAAAATACAGCTTCTACTTATACTTATTATTGTGCCCATCTTTATAATATTTGTTCTGACATTTTTAAGTATATACGGCTATAACCAGCAATATGACAGAGTTATAGCGAATGCATCGGAAGCTAGACGCTTCAGCATTAAATTCAAAGAGGAATTCGACAATAAAGTATTTCTTTTCATTGCAGGGCATACAGCAATTACAGAGGACAACCTTTATATAGACATTGAAGAGGCAAGCGGAATTGCCGAGGACCTTGTTATTAACACCAGCATTGAGGGTAATAAGCGCAGAGCTGAGAGTATATTAAGACTCCTGGGCAATCTTGAAAAGTACGTAAAAAGAATTGAGGAAAATAAGAAAGCCGGGAGCCATTATGATGAAAACATGGATATTTGGAATAATGATATCCAGCTTGTTACGGCGCTGATTCAGTCCAATTTGCTGGAGTATATTTACTATGAAGCAAATGGAATGGAACTGGTGCGTTCTAAAGTATCGGAAAACCTCAGCAAAATAACAATATTCAGCCTGGTAGTATTTGCGCTGTTAGCTTTTGCAGCACTTCTTTTGTCATTTATCATTCCTAACAGTATAGTGAAGCCGATTAATCATTTAAATGATATAACCAATCAGGTAGCAAAGGGAGACCTTACTGTACGTGCAGACATCTTGCATGGAGGGGAGGTTGCAGAACTGGGCAACTCGTTGAACATAATGATTGAGAAGATTGAGAATCTTCTGGAAAAGGTTAAGATTGATGAGGCCAATCTGCGTGAGGCAGAGCTTGAGCTTTTACAATCACAGATCAATCCTCATTTTTTGTACAATACACTTGATACAATAATATGGCTGGCTGAGTCAGGCAATAAGAGTATGGTAGTTGAAATGGTCAGCGCTTTGTCCGATTTTTTCAGGACATCCCTTAACCATGGTAACGGTATGGTTAACCTTGGGGAGGAGGAACGACATGTACGCAGCTACTTAATGATTCAACAGGTTCGTTACCAGGATATACTTGAGTATGAGATCGATTTTCAGGAAAATATTAAGGAAGTCAAAATACCTAAAATCACACTTCAGCCACTTGTTGAAAATGCACTCTACCATGGAATCAAGAACCGCAGGGGAAAAGGAAGTATTGTGGTAAGTGCCCAAAGAGAGCAGGATGAAGTAGTTATCTCAATTACTGATAATGGAATTGGAATGTCTTCAGAACAGCTTAACCGAATTATATCACGGCTTGACCGACGGATAATAAGTGAGAAGGGTACTAATAGGCGTGAATCCTATGGGATTTTCAATGTAAACGAGCGTATCAGACTTAAATTTGGTGAGCAATATGGGCTTACAATCTCAAGTGTATATGGCAGTGGAACATGTGTAAAGGTTAATATACCATACTGAAGAGTCTTTTCTAAAACATTCGGAAATTATATCTTAATCGTAAAACAAATATAGTGTTTCTGAAATTTGAGAAACGCTACTGGGTTTTATATAAATCGGGTAAAAAATCCAAACAAGTTCATAAGAATCTTAATTGATGCATAAGGAATGCACTACTATAATAGGAATATAATAGGCAAAGGTCATGGCCTGACAACAATTAAGGGGAGGTTAAAATATGGGTTATGTAAAGAAAATTTTATTAACTGTATTAATTCTTGCGATCTTTTCAGTGTTTCCAGCATGTGGGAAGGTTAATAATACGGCACAGGGCGGTGATCCTGTAAAAGCAGGTGATAACAAGGCTGTCTATGTTGGTTTTGTTCAGGTGGGTGCAGAATCTGACTGGCGTATGGCGAACACCAAATCCATGAAGGATACATTTACTGAGGCAAATGGTTATAAGTTTGAAATGGTTGATGCTCAAAACAAGACAGACAAGCAAATTACCGCTATCAGGGACTTTATCCAGAGGGAGGTAGATTATATTGTACTTGCTCCTAACACAGAAGCTGGTTGGGATACAGTTCTTGGAGAGGCCAAAGAGGCAGGAATACCTGTAATAATTGTTGACCGTATGATCAACACAAGTGATGATAGCCTCTATACAGCATGGGTAGGCTCAAATTTCAAGCAGGAAGGTTATGATGCGGTTACAGCCCTTGAAAATGCCCTTAAAGAGAAAGGAGTTCCGGCTGATAAAGAGATTAATATTGTTACTCTTCAGGGAACAATGGGCTCGTCAGCTCAAATTGGACGTACAGATGGTTTTGATGAGAAAATGAAAGACCATAGCAATTGGAAGATGCTTGACAAACAGTCGGGAGATTTTACGCAGGAAAAGGGTCAGGAAGTTATGGAAGCCTTCCTTAAATCCTATAATAACATTGATGTTGTTATTGCTGAAAATGACAATATGGCCTTCGGGGCAGTCAAGGCTATTAAGGCAGCTGGTAAAACCTGTGGACCTGACGGCGACATAACAATAGTGTCTTTTGATGCGGTTAAAGCTGCTTTTGAAGCAATGATTGCCGGTGATATAGATGTAGACGTTGAGTGCAATCCCTTGCATGGTCCCCGTGTAGAAAAAATAATCAAGGCCCTTGAAGCCGGAGAACCGGTTGATAAGATTGCATATGTTGAAGAAGGTACTTTCTACGCTAAGGATGCTAAAGACTTAATTGATAAGCGCGCTTATTAATAGTGTATTGGATTGTAATAAAATAAAGTTTATGAAATGAATAATTTTCATTGAAAAAGAACCGCTTAAGAGCCATACATGGTTCTCAAGCGGTTTCTTTCTGGAAGGATGGGGAGCTTCTATGTCAGAAGGTAATGAAATTTTAACAATGCGTAGAATAACTAAGAATTTTCCTGGAGTAAAAGCTCTTGATAATGTTGACTTTACTCTGAGGTCGGGCGAAATCCACGCTTTAATGGGTGAAAATGGTGCAGGAAAATCTACACTGATTAAAGTCCTTACAGGTGCCGAAGAGTTTGAAGCAGGTGAAATTAGAATTGAAGGTATAAAACACCCGGTGATAAACCACTCACCCCAGGAAGCACAGAGTAACGGTATCAGTACAGTATACCAGGAAATAAATTTATGTACGAATCTTACAGTTGCAGAAAACTTTTTTATTGGAAGAGAACCTAAGGTATTAGGTTTTATAGATTGGAAAGCTATGAACAAGAAGGCAAAGGAAGCCTTTGAGGATTTAGGTATTGATATAGATGTTACACTGACTCTCGACAACTATTCTGTAGCTATTCAACAAATGGTAGCAATTGCAAGAGCAGTTGATATATCCTCACGGGTGCTTATTCTTGATGAGCCTACCTCCAGCCTCGACGATTCAGAAGTAGAAAAGCTTTTTTCACTTATGAGGAAGCTGAGGGATAGAGGTTTGGGCATAATATTTGTTACTCATTTTCTTGAACAGGTATATGCGGTATGCAATCGTATAACTGTACTTAGAAATGGTGAACTTGTAGGGGAATATTTGGTAGAAAACCTTCCGCGTGTTCAGTTGGTTGCCAGGATGATGGGTAAGGAGTTTGATGATCTGGCTGCTGTTAAATCCGGGCAATCAAAATGTGCTGATAGCGATGCAGCAGCTGTTATAGAGGCTAATGGGCTTGGTTGTACAGGGAAAATAAAACCGTTTGATCTTGCTATGTGCAAGGGGGATGTTATAGGGCTGGCAGGACTTTTAGGGTCAGGGCGAAGTGAGCTTGCCAGGACATTATATGGAGCGGATAAGCCTGATTGCGGAGAACTAAAAATAAACAGCAGAAAACTTGAAGTGCGTTCGCCACTTAATGCAATGAAGTCAGGAATGGCTTTTTTACCTGAAAACCGAAAGGAGGAGGGCATAATTGCCGATCTCTCGGTACGGGAAAATATGATACTTGCACTTCAGGCAAAGCGCGGAATATTTAATTTGCTGAGTAAAAAGGAGCAGGATGAATTTACTGACCGGTATATAGATATTCTGAAGATTAAAACGTCTGACCGCGATACTCCTATCAAGAACCTTAGCGGTGGAAATCAGCAAAAAGTTATACTGGCACGATGGCTGATAACAAATCCTGATTTTCTGATACTCGATGAACCAACCAGAGGCATAGACGTCGGTACAAAAACCGAAATCCAGCGCCTTGTAATAGAACTTGCTGAGCAGGGCAAAACAGTAATGTTCATTTCTTCGGAAATTGAAGAGATGCTTCGTACCTGCAACCGGATGGCAGTAATGCGTGACTTATCAAAGGTAGGAGAACTTTCAGGTGATGAGATAACACAGGATAACATTATGAAAGCAATAGCAGGAGGAAGCAGCCTATGAAAAAAATAAGTTCAATAGTTAAGCGTTTAACTCAATTTCAGTTATTCTTACCAATATTATGCCTGTTCCTGGTGCTTGTTGTAAATATTATACAAACGCCGTCTTTCTTTAAAATCACAATCCAGAATGGCGTGTTTTACGGGTATATCATTGACATAATAAACCGGGCGAGTGGACTTATAGTATTGGCGGTTGGAATGACTCTGGTTGCAGCAGCTTCAGGTGGAGCAGATATATCAGTAGGGGCTGTAAGTGCTCTTTGTGGTGGTGCTTGTGTGGTTGTGCTTGGAACCGGCGAAATATACCAAAAACCGTATGTTTTGGGCCTGCTGCTTGCTCTTCTTGCAGGTTTGGCATGTGGCGCTGTCAACGGATACCTTGTCTCATATTTGAAGGTTCAACCGATGGTAGCAACACTAATTCTTTTTACCGCTGGCAGGGGAATAGCCCAACTTATAACGGGGAGCTTCATATTGTATGTCAAGCCTGAGCAGTTCGGATATCTCGGTGCCTTTATACCAAAGGTCCCTATCCCGACACCATGCTTTGTAGCATTGTTTGTGGTTTTTTTAACATGGCTTGTGCTTAAGAAAACCGCGCTGGGTATGTATATACAGTCGGTCGGTATAAACAACAGGGCGAGTCGGCTAATAGGTTTGAATTCCAGGATGATTATGTTTTTTACCTATGTATTCTGTGGCTTATGCGCAGCAGTGGCAGGTCTTATTTCGGTGTCGCGTACCATGTCTATCGATGCCAACAATGTAGGACTTAACATTGAACTTGATGCTATTTTGGCAGTAGCTATAGGAGGAAACAGTCTTACTGGCGGCAAATTCTCACTTGCAGGCAGTGTTATTGGTGCAGTCACCATACAGGCGCTTACTACAACACTGTATGCAATGCATGTATCGGCTGACCAGCTTCCACTTTACAAGGCGGTAGTTGTAATCATTATTGTTGCGCTGCAGTCACCTGTTGTAATAAAATGGTTTCGTTCTGTTAAAGCAGGAAAGTCCTCTGCTGAACCTGTCAAGGAGGTGGTGTAAATGAGCATGTCAAAGCCTGGCTTGGCAAAAATTGAAGGTCCAGGTGCTTTCAAGCGCATAAAAGAAAAGCTTTTAGGCACTAACTTTCTTTTATTTGTAACTATTTTACTTTTTGCTCTAATGTATATATCTGGAACGATTATATTTAAGGAGAAGAATTTCGGAAATACTCAGTTTTTTCTTAATCTGATTATAGGTAATGCGGGTCTTATTATTACTGCTGTAGGTATGACGATGGTACTTATAATAGGTGGTATTGACATTTCGGTAGGCTCGGTAATAGCTGTCACCTGCATGATGCTTGCAGCCTTAATGGAAAAAGCGAATATCGGGGCGGTACCGGCCATATTGATTGTACTGTTATTCGGTTTGGTATTTGGTGCTGTACAGGGCTGGCTGATTGCATATCTTAGACTTCAGCCGTTTATTGTTACCCTTGCAGGTATGTTTTTTGCACGAGGCCTTACTGCTGTTATAAGTCTGAAGATGATAACTATAACCAATAAAACCTTTCTTTATATTGCACGGTATAAGATTTATCTGCCTTTTGGAGGAACATTAAACAGAAAAGGAGTAATGATATATCCCTATATATACCCTACGGTGATACTTGCAATGCTTGTACTGGTGGCCGCCTTTGTTATGCTTAAGTATACCAAATTCGGCAGATCGATTTATGCAGTAGGTGGCAGCGAACACTCGGCAATGCTCATGGGACTGAATCCGAGGCGAACACAATTTACAGTCTACATTATTAATGGTTTTCTTGCTGCATTAGGTGGTATTGCATTCTGTCTTAATACAACAGGAGCTTTTGTTGAACTTGGCAAGGGCTTTGAGATGGAGGCAATTGCTTCGACTGTTATAGGCGGAACCCCCCTTACAGGTGGAGTGGGAAATGTGTTTGGCACACTGTTTGGAGTACTTATAAAAGCAACAATAGAGGCACTGGTTAACTTCCAGGGGAATGTTTCGTCCTGGTGGTCAAAAATCATAATTGCAGCTCTTCTTGCACTCTTTATCGTGCTGCAAAGCTTGCTCTCAATGCGAAAAGAAAGTAAAAGGTAATGTGTAATTATATGTATTATATATCTGTTAAGGAGCCATATATATAATTGCGCAGTTAACTGGAAGCTTAACCCGCTAAATCCGATTATCTGCATATTAAATATTGTTCATAGAATACCGATATATAATACAGTGTATTATTCATGTGGAATTCTTGAAAGATTCTTGTATTCAATGCTTTGATAGGTTGAAATAACTTATTGTCAAAATGGGAGAACGTAATGATCCATTTATCAGGTTATAAAGCTTTAGAGGAAATTTATTTAGGGAGAAATTCGATAATCTTAAGGGGAATACGTGATTCGGATAATACTCCCGTCGTTATTAAGTTATTGAATAGGGAATATCCCTCTCAAAGAGAGCTGTCCGGTTTCATCAGGGAATATGAAATTATGGACAGGATTACTGGTGATGGAATCATTAAAGCATATGCTATTGAAAAATATAAAAACAGTCTTGCTATAATTATGGAGGACATTGGAGGAGAATCAGCAGACAGGGTATTGCAGTCACTTAAACCGGGAGTTGCCGAAAAATTGTCGCTTGCGATTCAAATGACCGATTCCTTGATTCAGTTACACCAAAAAAATATTATTCATAAGGATGTTAATCCTACTAATTTTATCTGGAATTATAAAACGAATCAGGTAAAACTTATTGATTTTGGAATTTCTGCAAAATATCTAAGGGAAGCTTCCCAACACATCAACTTAAACATTCTGGAAGGTTCCCTGGACTATTTATCTCCCGAACAGACCGGGAGAATAAACAGACCTGTGGATTATAGAACAGATTTATATTCTCTTGGAATTACCTTGTATGAGGTATTCACCGGGCAATTGCCTTTCCGGTGTGATGACGAAATAGAGATAATATATTCACACATCGCCAAGACTCCGATTCCTCCAATAGAATTAAATCCTGAAATTCCGCAAATTCTCTCGGATATAATAATCAAGCTGATTTCAAAAGCTGCAGAGGAAAGATACCAATCTTCATTGGGATTAAAAAAGGATTTGGAATATTGTCTGAAAATGCTTGAGGAAAAAAGGAAAATAACCGGATTCGTACTCGGGGACGGTGATTATGGGGATAGATTTGAGATTCCTCATAAATTGTATGGGCGAGAAGCAGAAATTGAATTAATGATTGATGTTTTTGAAAAAGCAGCAGATGGCCATTGTGAGTTTTTATGGGTTAGCGGTTACTCCGGTATCGGAAAATCCTCTCTTATTCATGAGATTCTTAAACCTATAACCGTCAAAAAGGGATATTTTATCTCAGGGAAATATAATCAGTTTGAACACAATATACCTTATTATGGAATAATTCAGGCCTTTAAGGAATTGCTCAAACAGCTGATGATGCAGTCCCAGAATAATCTTGATAATTGGAAGAGACATCTTCTGGAGGCTTTAGGAGGCAACGGACAAATTATTATAGATCTGATACCTGAGCTTGAGCAGCTTATCGGTTCACAGCCTCAGGTGGCAGAGCTCAATCCGTTGGAAGCCAAGAATAGGTTTTTGCTAACCTTACGTGAATTTATAAAAGTTTTTGCCAGACCTGAACATCCTCTGGTAGTTTTCCTGGATGACCTTCAATGGAGTGATACTGCAACCTTGGATTTAATTAAATACATTATGAACTCAGGTGATTTGAAGCATATTCTTTTTATTGGAGCTTACAGAGACAGTGAAATTAGAGCCGGTCATCCTCTCTTTTTGATGATGGAGGAGCAAAAAAACTGTCAACAAGGTACTGGTAAGTCATATAATCATATATTCCTTAAGCCTTTGGAATTTTCAGCAGTTAACCAGCTGATAGCAGATACCTTCCATAGGAAGCCTGATACAACAGAACCTTTATCAAACATTATTTTCCAAAAAACCAAGGGGAATCCCTTTTTTATCAGCAGAATGTTATACTCATTATATCTTAACGGAGCATTCACATTTATTTCGGACAAGGGTCAGTGGGCATATGAGCTGTATACAGTAGCAGCTGTTGAAATAAGCGATAATGTAGTGGAATTTCTGGTAAGAGGTCTGGAATTGCTGCCGGAGGGAACTATTAATATACTTAAGCTGGCTGCCTGCTTTGATGCTCAGTTTGATTTGTCTGAGCTTTCATCAATAATAAAAAAGTCTGCAGCAGAGCTCGGTAAGGATTTATGGATAGCAATCGAGAAAGAAATTGTTCTGCCCATAAACAACAGCTACAACTTTATTAATACATTGGAAAACGAGTACACACCTTTAGACCTGGAAATATGCTTTAATTTTGCACATGACCGCATACGGCAAGCAGTATATTCATTAATGACAGACAGTGAGAAAAAAGAGCTTCATCTTTTAATAGGACGTGAGCATTTAAAGTCTTTCAAGGAATCAAAACGTAAGGATGCGGTTTTTGATCTGGTCAATCATTTAAACATAGCCATATGCCTGATCGGTGAAAAAGTTGATCGGATAGAATTGTCAGAGCTGAATATTATGGCAGGAAAAAAAGCAAAGAAAGCAACAGCTTTTGCAGTAGCTTTAAGATATTTTGAAACTGCTGAATCCATATTGTCCAAAGAAGAGTGGGCAGAAATTCCGGATAAGCTTTTCGCATTATTATTGGAACAGGCAAATACTGCTTTGCTGTCAGGGGATCTTATAAAAGCGGACTCGGTTTGTGAGCAATTAGCAAAAATAGCAGGCACTAATCTTGAAAAAGGTGCTGTTGCCAATATAAAAACTCAAATACTGATTTTTCATGGCAAATTTATTGAAGCAATAGATGAGGTGCGAAAAAGTCTGAACCTGTTTAATATTACTTTGCCGCAAAACACAAAGGAGATCGACAGGAAAATACAGGAGAGAATTAAGAAGATACAACAATTCACAGCCCGCACCTCAATTGAAGAGATTATTAATCTTCCTGTAATGGAGGATCCGGAAAAGCTTTTGGCAGTCCAGCTACTCTATCTGATAGCTCCTGCATCTCAGGCAAGTCCGGCTCTTTTTACCCTTACAGCGCTGATGATATTTGATTTAACCATATCTTACGGAACATCACCGTTTTCCTGCAGATGTTTCAGTGATTGCGGCCATATTCTCGGAAAAGTACTTTCTGATTATGAAACCGGTTATAAGCTTGGAGAGGCGGCCTTTGCACTAATTAAAAAATTTAATGCCGAATCCCAAAAACCACCAGTATATTTTATTTTTACCTTTATATCATGCTGGAGGGCTCATTACAAGGAAAGTCTGGATTATTATGATATCTCCCACAAGACAGGGGTGGAAATCGGCGATATTATGCATGCAGCTTATGCAATTGCTCATAAAGTTCATTTATTAATGTGGTCTGGATATAATCTAACCATGTGCAAGGCAGAGACAGAAAATGCCATAGCTTTTCTCAAACAAGCGAAAGTCACTGTACCCTTGCTTCTGGCAGAGATCGTTCACTATTCACTATGTAAATTCCAGACAATTCCTGATGAATATACTCAGTCTGATTATGAAGATGAATATAACGAAATACTCGGCAAGCTAAGAAAAATAAATAGCGGAAATTACTTTGTAAGGCTCTATTTATATAATATCTATGTAAACATTATTCTTAATAACATGGAAGAAGCAGAGAAATGGTACCTGCTGTCGCAGAAGATTGGCTCTTTTGAGATCACGGACTTCTCGATTTCTGATTATTATATGTTGCAGGCGCTGATTCTGATTCATAAATGCAACATGGCAACAAGCGAGGAGCAGGCAAAAATGAAAGAAACTATTTGTAGTATTCAACAGAAATTAAAAAACTGGGCTGAAAATTGCCCGGCCAATTTTGCTCATAAGTACTATTTGGTATCTGCCCAAATAGCAGTTTTAGAGAAGGAACCGCTTGATACTGTAGCAGATCTTTTTGAAAAGGCATTGGACTCCATCGGAGATGACGATTTTATTCAATTTAGGGCGCTTTGTAATGAATTGTACGGTAAGTTCTGGCTTAAAAGGGCGAATGAAACAATCGGAAAGGCTTATATCCGTGAAGCTCACTATTTATATAAACAATGGGGAGCTCACCAAAAGGTTGCTTCTCTCGAAAAGGAATACGCACATTATATTATTGCTGATGAAAATACAATGAGGGGGTCAAGAGGAACAATAGTTACAAAATCATCAACTTCAGCAACCAACAATTTGATTGATATGTCTTCAATTTTAAAATCTACACAAGCCATTTCAAGAGAAATCAAAATTGAAAAACTTTTAACGATACTAATCCATACAATGATTGAAAATGCAGGTGCCCAAAGAGGTTGCCTTTTGCTCAGAAATGAAGCAGACAGCCAATTCTACATTGAAGCTATACAGGACGACAACTCTAAACAGTTTCAGGTTATGGGGTCTTTGCCATTACATGAAAATAAGGAGCTGTGCGTCGAAATAGTGCAATACGTTACACGAACCGGAGAAACACTGGTTATCAATAATGCTATTACCAGTGTTAATTGGCGGAATAATCCCTATATCATGAAAAACCGTATTAAGTCTGTTCTGTGTATGCCGGTTTTCTATCAGAACAAACTCAAAAGCGTGGTTTATTTGGAGAATAATCTTTCTGACAATGTTTTTACATCCGATAGATTAGAGACCTTAAAAATCTTATCTTCACAGGCATCAATTTCAATTGAAAATGCCAAGCTTTATGAGAATATGGAGGAGAAGATCAGGGAAAGGACAATCCAACTTAATAATGCAAATGAAAAACTCAAAGAGTTATCCTTGCATGACCCTCTGACCGGTTTACATAACAGGAGATATGTTTTTGAGTTTATAAACGATAAAATCAGGCAATTTATTAAGAATAAAAAGATATCGGCAGATAAAAATGACAAAAGGAAAACGTCAATAGAAGAAACCGTTATCGGTGTGTATTTAATCGATATAGATCATTTTAAGGCGGTAAATGATACCTATGGTCATTCGGCTGGGGATAATGTGTTGATTGCCATATCAAAACTTCTTAAAGAAATGATAAGAGGTGATGACGCCCTAGTGCGTTGGGGTGGGGAAGAGTTCTTAATCATCTTGTTTAATACTAAGGTGGAATACCTTGAGAAATTTGCCAGAAAAGTCCTGGAAAAGATAAAAAAATTGCCTATAAATATATCAGAGAATGAAACGATATATAAGACTTGTTCGCTCGGTTATGTGGAAATGCCCTTGGATATAACCAATACTGAACTGCTGGACTTGGAACAGACGATAAATTTAAGTGATTATGCATTATATTGTGCCAAAGAACACGGAAGAAACTGTGCAGCTCACTTTAAACTGGTAAGACAGGTCGGATTGTCAGAAGAACATAAAAAGTATTTGGTTAATTTATCAAAGACTACAAAATTGAATGAAGAGTATTACAAAATAGTGTATATATGAATACACCTATACAATCTAAAATTATATTATCCATATTTCATGGGAGTTGGAGCCCCCAAAGGGGGGATTTCCAACTTTTTAAACAATGGAAACTTTATTTTCCCTGAACCACAAATCTACCTGAATCAGGTATGCAAACATCTGAGGCATTGCCATAAGCTGACCGAACCATGGCTTGCCGTAGTCGGACTTACCTTCTGCCATTGCCTTTACTTTATTTACATCTATAAGCTGATGAAGGGCAGAATTATTGTCACTCAATATTTCAAGAAGCCATTTACTTACAATGTTTTCATAGGAGGGGTTGTGAGTTTTAGGGTAAGGACTCTTTTTCCGCTCAATTATATAATCAGGAAGTATACCTCTTAAAGCCTCTCGTAAAAGGCCTTTTTCTCTACCTCTATACATTTTTAACACCCATGGAATGTTCCATACATACTGAACAAGTCTGTGATCACAGTAAGGAACTCTTACTTCCAAGCCTGAGGCCATGCTCATGCGGTCTTTGCGATCAAGGAGCGTTGACATGAACCAGTTGATATTCAGATAGAACATTTCTCTCCTTCTTGCCTCAAGTTTGCCTTCGCCAATTAACCGAGGCACTTCTTCGAGTGTTTCCCTGTAGCGTCTTTCTATATACTCCTCCGGTTTTATCAAACTTATAAGCTCGGGAGAAAGAACTTTTATCCTCTCATTTAATGCTCGTGCCCATGGGAAAGTATCAGCCATAAGCATTTCTTCATTGTGAAACCAAGGATAACCTCCGAATATTTCGTCTGCGCATTCCCCGGACAATGCCACAACTGCTTCTTTTTTGACTTCACGGCAAAAAAGCCAGAGGGAAGAGTCAATGTCAGCCATACCAGGAAGATCCCGGGCTTTTACAGCGTCAAGCAGGGCATCTGCCAGTTGTGGACTGTCAAACTTGACATAATGGTGGTTTGTACCAAGATGATCAGATACTTTTTTTATCCATGGAGCATCGGAATTTGGTTGAAAAAGACTTGCTTTAAAAAAAATATCATTGTCTACATAATCGATGGAAAAGGTGTTTAGAGGTCCGTTGCCTTCCTTTCTGAAATTCTCTGCTGCAACTGCAGTAATTGCGCTTGAGTCAAGACCACCGGAAAGGAATGTACATACCGGTACATCTGCCACGAGCTGTCTTTGAATTGCATCTGTCACCAAATCACGTACCTGGGCTATTGTAGCATCTAACCCATCTTCATGAGGATGGCTTGAGAGTGACCAGTATTTTTTAATATGGGGTCCGTCTGAATCAAAAAGCATACAATGTGCAGGTTTTATCTCATGGATATCTCTAATAACAGCGTGTCCTGGAGTACGCGCGGGACCTAAAGCAAAAATTTCTGCAAGGCCATCTGCACCAATAAAGGGTTTGACAAGAGGATTTGCCAGTATTGCCTTTATTTCTGAAGCAAAGATCAGAGAATTGTTTTGAAGGGAATAAAACAGAGGTTTTACACCAAATCTGTCTCTTGCCAGAAAGAAGCTCTGTTTCTTATCATCCCATATACCAAAAGCATAAATTCCGTTTAAATATTGAACACACTCTGGGCCCCATTCAATATACGACTCTAATAAAACTTCTGTATCGGAATTGCTGGAAAAATAATGTCCGAGGCTCTTGAGTTCACTTCTTAAGTCAGAGGTGTTGTACAATTCGCCATTATATGTAATGACGTACAAATTGCTTTGAAAGCGCTTTACCATGGGCTGGCTTCCACCTTCCGGGTCAACAACTATTAACCTCTTGTGTGCGATAAGAGCATGAGGAGAGGTCCACTCTCCCGAAGCATCAGGGCCACGGTATTTTAGTTTTTCGATCATATTTAAAAGTATGTCCTTTTTAGTACTCAAGTCTTCCTTCAGGTTTATAAAGCCGGCTATGCCACACATAATTCATCACTCCTGCTGAAAATTATTTAAATTAATATACAATAGTAACATTATTTGGTAGAAAAAATACGACAAAATGCGCCCATTAAATAAGGCGCCTTTGCCGTTTTATATTAATATTATATGAGTATGTTTTATTTCTGTTACAAATAACGCATACGTTACAGAATAATAAAGCAAAAAACAATTAATAATATGATCTACAGGCTGCTTTAAAGGTAGCGGATATTTGAGGTACCAATATTTTAAGCTTAAAATATTATCGCATACTAAACACAAACCATATAGTATGTTAAATTTTTCTATGATTATACTAATTATTGTGTTATTATTATGGCATGTTGGGTATATTTATAATTAATATTTGCGGAGGTGATTTTGAATGGTTAGTGAAAAAATTCAAAAATGTCTTAATGAACAGATTCAGAAGGAATTTTATTCAGCTTATCTCTATTTATCAATGTCATCATATTTTAAATCTCTCAATTTGGATGGTTTTGCAAACTTCTTTTATGTTCAGGCTCAGGAGGAAAGAGATCATGCAATTAAAATATTTAATTTTGTAAACGACATTGGCGGCAAAGTTATACTTGGACAAATTGATGCGCCAAAATCGGATTACGAGTCCATAGAGGAAGTATTGAGGCTTTCTTTGGAGCATGAGCAGTTTATCACAAAGTCAATTCACAATATAGTTGATGCTGCTCTAAATGAGAAAGATCATACAACGTATTCCTTTTTACAATGGTTCATAAATGAACAGGTTGAAGAAGAAGCAAATGCAGATCATAACTTGAAAAGATTCAAGATTGCAGGTAATGACGGAAGAGGTATCCTTATGATTGATGCCGAACTTGCGCAAAGGGTTTACACTCCTCCTGCAACCGGAGAGCAAGCATAGAATATATTTTTAAGGGAGAAGATTACATGGCGGAATACAATATTATGGCGGTCGTTATTAACCACCGTTCAAATAAAGCTCCAGAGTTTCAGGAAGTTTTGACAAAGCATGGTTGCTTAATTAAGATGAGGCTGGGTTTGCATGAAGCAGGCAATGTTTGTTCCGAGGAAGGTCTGATACTATTACAATTAGCTGGAAATAAAGATGAAATTAAAGTTCTGGAAGATGAGTTAAACTCAATGAATGGAATTAAAGCCAAAACATTAAGTATATCTTCAGATTAAATGATACTGGCAGTGACTAAGGGACAGGTAGAGACTTGTCCCTTTTTTTCGTAAATCCTTATATTCAAAATATGATAATTATTGATTAGTAAAAAGATATAGGAGATAGATTTCACCCAATAAGGATATTACTGCTCTGCAGGTAAAACGCAAAATTCCAATATACTCGGTAGACCTACAAAGTATCTTGCTTACAGGTTTGGATCCTTATGGAGATAGGTTGTTTAATAGAGATGAAATACTTGAAATAATCACCATATGTGAAATGTAGAAGCTAAGGGGTTTGTACCAAAATGATTGTCTTTTGTAAATTAGCATTACAGAAAAATAAAAGTATAATTGCAGTGGGAGATTTTCAAACAATAATGTTGATTTGTATAGTAGTATATTATATTATTATAGAAAAAAGGACAAGTTTGGAATAAACTGTTCCTGTTAGAATTCTTTTATAATCATTTGTCTGGCTGTAAAACATTATGGGGGAGTGTATTTAAGTGAAAAAGTTTTTTTTGAGTTTATTAGCAGTACTCTTACTATTCAGCTTTTTTCCGGAAAGAAATATTAATTATGCTGTTAGCCAGGTTCAGGTGAGAATAAACAACGATCCGGTAGAGTTTAGCATTCCTCCGATTGTTATAAATGATGAATTATACTTGTCAATAAGAGAATTATTTGATCTTTTTGGTTTGGAAGTGAAATGGGATGGAGCTTCAAAAACTGTTGTTGGAAATAAGGGAGAAAAAAGAATTGATATAAAAGCAGATAGAAAAGAAGCAACAGTCAATGGTAATACGATAAACCTGCCTTCAGTATCAGTATTACATAAAGACAGATTTTATGTACCTGTTCAGTTTATTGAATCGATACTCAAATCCAAATACAGTTTAAACAAAGAGAAAACGACCGTCAACATCTGGACTGATAATGTTGTCAATGTAAATATAGAAGGCGATAATAACATAGTCCTTTCGGTAGGAGGCAATACAATTGTAAATATAACAAAAAGGTATGGAATTGACAAGGTAAATGATGCAATCAATGAAGCTGACAAATTGGTAGAAGACGGGAACTATGCCGGAGCAATAGCCCAATACGGTAAGATACTTGAAAGCATATCAAGTAAGGCTAATCCTGAGGAATATGGACGTGTTAAGGTTAATTTGGGCAATGTATACATAAAACTTTCAAATATAGTGGATTATGAAGAAAATGCAGTTAAAGCTGTACTGTCATATGAGGATGCTTTATTGGCAAACTCGTCGGAAGATAATAAGGAAATATATGCCTGTGCACAAATCGGTTTGGGACTGGCGTATACAAAATTATCATATATAAGAGAAAGAGACAAGAACATAAAATATGCGTTTGATGCCTTTGATAATGCTATAAAAATTTATACATTGGGTGATTATCCTGAAGAATATGCGATTATTAAAAGAAACACCGGAGAAGTATTTGAACTGCTCTCTACGATTAAAGACAGCAGTATAAACCTTAATGAAGCTATAAAGGCTTATAAAGAGGCATTGGAAGTCTTTACAAAAGAGAAATTTCCTATGGAGTATGCTTTAACAAAAAGCTATCTTGCCGGAGCATATGTGAGCCTGGGATCTTCAATGGCAGCAGACCAGTATTTTAATCAAGCTCTTGAAATATATAACGAGATTATGGATTTCTTCGATGTGAACATGTATCCTTCTGAATATGCTTTTGCTAAAGGGAAAATGGGAAGTTGCTATTACTACTTTTCCCAGATAAAGGATACATCTGATAATCTTAAAAAAGCTCTGGAATGTTTTGAAGATGCATTGGAAATTTATACTTTTGAGAGTTATCCGGTATATTATGCATCCATTAAGAACTATGAAGGGTGGGCATATTACCGGCTATCCCTTGCACAAGATGATGTCCAGAATCTTCATAATGCTGAAAATGCCTGCAGGGAGAGTTTAAGAGTAAGGTCATTGGAAATGTACCCTTTAAGTTACGCCTTGACTCAAAGATTGCTCGGAAACGTATATTTGAGTTTGTCTTATAAAAAAGACGGTAAAGAATTCGCGAGTAAGGCTATTGAGGCCCACGAAGAATCTTTGAAAATATTTACCAAGGAAAAATATCCTTTGCTTTACGCAGATTCCAAGATAGTTTTGGGAAAGGCACATTGGAACATGCATTTATTCAGTGAACCAAAGGATAATGCTATGAAAGCAATTGATAATTATAAAGATTCACTGGAGATTATAACCATAACTGAAGATGCTGAGGGTTATCTGACAGTCCAAACAGAGCTTGGAAAGTTATATACTTCTTTAATTCAAATTGATTATTCAGTTGAATTTTATGAAGACGCAATCAAATCCTTTAATGAAGCCTTGAAAGTTGCAGGTAAAGAGGACAATCCTTATAGCTATGCATTAGTAAAAATTAATATGGGTACTGCCTATGGATTTGCAGCTGTAATGAAGGATACGCAAAATAATTGCCTTAATGCAATAAACTCTTATAATGAAGCTATGGAATATTTTACGATTGACAAATATCCTTCGGTATATGCAACCATAATTATTAATCTGGCTCGTACTTATCAAATTTTATCTGAAGAAAAGGATACGGAGGAAAACCTGATTAAAGCCATAGAGCTAAGTAAGGAATGCATGGAGGTCGTAAATGAAGAAAATTTCCCTCAAGCTGTTGCTTATGCAAAATATCAGATGGCCTATTCTTATATTGAGTTATCCAAAATTCGTGACAGTGAAGAGAATATAAAAAAAGGTCTTGCTTTATGTGAAGAGGCCAAGAAACTCGCAACTTTGGAGTTGTTTCCAATCCAATATGCTGCAGTAAAATATCTGGAGGGTTTTGCATATCAGTATCTT
>JAAZCB010000400.1 GCA_012513545.1 Clostridiaceae bacterium | reverse complement strand
TTACATTCCAGTTTTTATTTTTAGCGATGTTAACCTGCGTCGGAGTGCAGACGTTTCCATCCCCGTCTCTGTTGACTACATAAAAATTTCCTTCATTACCTGCGTTGCAGGTGGGTAAGCTGTTTACCAACGCGGTCATATTACTGCCATATATTGAATTGTTGTTGCAAAGTAGCATCTCCAAAACGGTATTCTTGCTAACGTCAAGCGTGGAAAGTTGGTTGCCATGGCACCACAGATCCTCTAACTTGGGATTATTGCTAACATTAAGGGAGGTGATCTGGTTGTCGTCGCACCTCAGATCTATCAACTTTGTACTCTTGCTAACGTCAAGTGTAGTGATTTGGTTGCGATGGCACCACAGTTGAGTCAACTCAGTATTATTGCTTAAGTTAAGGGTGGAAATTTTGTTGTCTTGGCACTTCAATACTATTAATGCGCTATTCTTACTTACGTCAAGTGCTTTGAGTTTGGTTTCGTTGCAGTGCAGCGTCTTTACTTTACCATAAATAGTTATGGTTTGCGCACCAAGGGTGTAATTCTTATGGCCGTCGAACTTGGTAACTGCTTCGCCGCTATCTTGTATGCCATTGTTATTTAGGTCTATCCACAGGTCGGATCGGTCTTCATTATCTGCATAAATCCATAGGCTTATTATTTCTCCCATGTTTTTTGTGGTAGTTAGTGTCATGTGTGGTTCGGTGATTTTTATATCATCTTTTTTACAGGAGGTGAAGCCTGCGGCAAACAGAGCTACTAAGCTCCAGATTGCGAGATTTGTTGCTTTCATAATGATAATTTGTTTAATACTAATTGTTATTTATCAAATATGATTAAATAATTTGTTGTTATATAAGGCATTATGATGATTTGACAAAATTTTTGGCATACTGTTATATTTGAAATATTAATCAATAATCTCGCATGATTCTATCCTGAAAAGTTACTGAAATTTATTTCATAATTGAATTTTTTTTTAAAAAAACAATGAAATTAAGATATGTTTTACGAGTTTGAATCGCGGTTGTTTTGGGTTTCAAAGAATAGCCTTGATTTTGGACTTATTTCACTGATTGGCATCGTTTTACGTAGTCCCGTTTTGAGATGGAACACTTAATTTTGTCTTATTAAAGGCTATGTGAAAATGAAAAGGAAAACCTTTTATCCGCCATATCTTTTTCCATTTCCCGAATAAACTTTGAAATGTCATCTTCCTTTTTTAGGACGGGTCAAAATTAACTATAATGTTCAACTTCGGCGGGCTGCAAACCGTACCGAACGCAGAGAGGTCGGGGTGTTTTTGCACTTACGGTAGGGAGCTCCAATGCCATATACCGGGTTGTCAGCACACAGAAATTATTAATCATAATGGAATCTGCACTTGGCGATCCATATCTCATCCTTTTTGACCTGATATATTAACCTATGCTCTCCGTCAATTCTACGCGACCAAAATCCTTTATACTTAAATTTCAGTGGTTCTGGTTTACCAATACCGGAATAGGGGTTTCGGGAAATATCCCTCAATAGCTCATTAATTCTTTTCAAGGTTTTCTTATCGGTCTTCTGCCAATAGAGATAGTCTTCCCAGGACTCATCAACGAATATGTATTTCATTGTTCGAGCAGTTCTTTTTGAAATGCTTTTTTACTTTTCATTTTTTCTATAGCAGAATCTAGTCGTTTCTCATTAGCTTTTGATGAAAGTTCATGCTGGGTTGCAGCCAACGAATTATATTCATCAATAGACATGATAACTACGCCTGTATCTTTACCTCTATTGATTATTAGAGTTTCAAAATTCTGGGTAACATTATCAAGATATTTCTTGATATCTTTTCTGAAGTCTGATATTGTTGTTGTTATCATTGCATTAATATATTAGTACATATAAAAGTACAATTATATGTACATTATTTCGAATTTCCAATTCTTTCTGGGTATTTTTTACTGCGTGGTAATTGTTTCGCGGTATGAAAAGTTCCGGTTGCGGGTGATTTCCCATCAGGTTACATAAAACTGAAGTGGGCTACAACCCTTGAATAATCTAATATCCCGGCAGTTTTATATACCGCGTGTTGTGCGGTTGTGCTTTATTTAATTCTCTCTCCAAGTATTATTTTCGGCATTGTTGTTAAACATCGGTTGAATTGTTTGTAAAATTTTTCTAATCCGGATTTTGTTGCTTCGGCATGAATCAATTCGTTTTCAAGCTCCCAATATAAAATATAAGTCACGCT
>JAAZCB010000399.1 GCA_012513545.1 Clostridiaceae bacterium | reverse complement strand
GAGATAATCCTAAATTACGTGAATCAATGTCTCAGGCATCTTTGGAAATGGCTGAGAATCTAAACATAAAAAAAAGAACTGCAAATATTCTCCAATTCATGAATAGAAAAGCGAGTTATTGATATGTTGTTGAATTTAAGCAAATTTTTTCTGGGGCTACTGATTTTATATATGAGTTATATTCAAATTGTTTTTTTTCAGATATCTAATATCTTGGTTATACTGGGGTTTTTAGCAGTATTATTCCTTATGATTTTTATGTATAAAAAGTCAACGCCAATAAGTAATGGATTTACTGTAGAAATAGTATTATGGATTGCTTTTGCGATAAGTTCTTTTTTCATTGGCTATGTCATTATTACAAATAAGAGTCATCTTATTTCAGCTATTATTCCTCTCATTGAAAACCTTATACTTATTATATTTATTTGCTTTATCAGTAAATATGATGGAAATATCGATTATATGGTTAAGATTTTTATAATTTTGGCTTTTTTATGTGCGATTACGACTATATTTTGGGGAGAAGGTTTTCAAGGCAGCAACAGGATCTCAATGACTTCTACTACAAACCCAAACGGATTGGGAGTGTTATTAGTTACTGGGATATTCTGTTTGCTTTATAAAATGGATATTGATAAAAAAATTAATATAATCTTTACTTCATCTGGGGCTCTCATTTTCCTTTATACGATTATTTTAACTGGCTCAAGAAAATCTTTTTTGGCAGCAAGTCTTTTATTAGTTTATTGGGTTTTACTTTGTTTAAGAGGAACCTTAAAAAAGGCAACATTTAGCAGAAAAACAGGCGTGATTATTCTAGTTTCCGTGGCTGCTATAAGTTTTATATATTATATAACTCCTGTTTTTGAAGAATCTGTGATGTTGTATAGACTAACAAATCTATTTGAAAGTGGGGATACAATTAGGACAGGTATGTACACAGAAGCATATGATTTCTTTATATCAAGCCCGCTCTATGGAATAGGATATAAGAATTATGAGCTATTAAGTGTATATCGTACTTATTCACATTCTACATATGCGGAAGCTCTGGCTTGTACAGGGTTGCTCGGAGTATTTCTATACTTTAGTGCCTACATAATAATGGCTGTCAAAACAATTCGGGTAATTATAAATAAACACTTAAGTCATAATGTCCGTATACAGGCAAGAAATATACTAGGAATTTTTCTGGTAATGCTTTTCCTTGGCACTGGAGTAATCCATTTTTATGAAATAAACTCAAGTATCGTCTTTGCTATGATAATTAGTTTTAATAAATTGTATTATAAGTCAAGAAAGTTGGTTTTATTTTGAGCAAGATTATAACAGCGCTTAATTTGTTGAAAAAGGAACCTAGAAAAATAGTGAAAGTATTAGGTTCTAATAACTTGTTAAATTGGATACCTGATAAAACCTATCTTAAAATACTTTATTATTGCGAAACAGGTAAGAAACTGAATCTGGAAAACCCTAAAACATTTAATGAAAAATTGCAGTGGATTAAGCTTTATGATAGAAAGCCGGAATATATAACTTATGTTGATAAGTATTCTGTACGTGATTACATTAAGAAGACAATAGGGGAGGAGTATTTAATCCCTTTGATTGGGGTTTATAATACTGTAGATGAAATACTGTGGGGCGAACTTCCGAATCAATTCGTTCTTAAATGTACACACGGTTCAGGGAGTAATATTATCTGCAAAGATAAAAACCAACTGGATATTATTGGTGCTAAGAAGAAACTGAGTAAGTGGATGAAAAAAAACTGGTATTGGTTTGGTAGGGAATGGCCGTATAAGAATCTGAGGCCAAGGATAATTTGTGAAGAATTTATATCAGAAGACAATGAAATACCATACGATTATAAAGTGATGTGTTTCAACGGTGAAGCCAAGCTTATTCAAGTACACGCAAATAGATTCGCTATAAATCATACACAAAATTTTTATGATGTAATGTGGAATAAAACAACAATTTCGCAAGGTTATTCTTATGGTAGTTTCTTATCAGAAGGAGCGGATAAGAAACCGAAATGTTTGGAAACAATGCTGAAATTATCTGAGCATCTATCAAGAAATACATATCATGTTCGAATAGATTGGTATGAAGTAGAAGGAAGATTATATTTTGGAGAGATTACCCTCTTTGATGGATCTGGCTTGTACCCTTTTGATAATGAAAACGATAATTTAATGTTGGGAAGCTGGATTAGTTTGCCTTAGTACGATGGATTAGTTTAGAAGGGAAAAATTATTATGGCTAAATTAAATATTCTGATCGGTGGGGATCTCGTTCCAACTAAGAGTAATTTTGCACTAGTTAACACTGCAAATACTGCAGAGTTACTTGGTGATGATTTTTTGGATATTTTAAAACAGGCTGATTTCAGGGTATTTAACCTGGAAGTCCCTTTGTCTGACAGGGAGGCACCTATTAGAAAGTGTGGGCCTAACCTAATTGCACCGACTAGTACCATAAATGGAATTAAAAAAATACAAACTGATTTATTGACACTGGCAAATAACCACATTTTAGATCAAGGCGAACAAGGTCTACATTCTACAATAAAAGTATTACAAGATAACAATATTGATTATGTTGGCGCAGGAGCTAATCTAAACGAAGCTGCACAGCCATTTATTTACGAAAGTAATGGAATGCGAGTAGGTTTCTATGCTTGTGCCGAACATGAATTTACCATTGCCACTAAACATAGCCCGGGTGCAAATCCCTTTGATCCATTGGATAGTTTGGATCACATCTCTGAGTTAAAAGATAAATGCCAATATGTTATTGTGCTCTACCATGGTGGCAAAGAACATTATAGGTATCCTTCACCATATCTTCAAAAGGTATGCCGCAGAATAATTGATAAAGGCGCAGATTTAGTAGTATGCCAGCATAGCCACTGCATAGGAGCATTTGAAAACTATAATGAAAGTACGATTGTATATGGGCAGGGGAACTTCCTGTTTGATTATTCAGAAAGTGAGTTTTGGCAAACATCGCTACTGCTTAATGTGATACTAACAGATGGCAGCATGTCAATTGAGTATATTCCAATAGTTAAACAAGGGCGTGGTATTCGACTAGCCGATAAGCAGCATTCTGAAGAAATCTTGCGTGACTTTTATAAACGATCTGATCAAATATTGAACGAAAATTTTATCCAGCAGGAATATGATAAATTTGCTGCCGAGATGCTGGAAGGATATCTTAAGGCATTTCATGGAAACAACTTATTATTTAGAGTGCTTAATAAATTATGCCGACACAAATTAATAACCAAGCTATATTCTGATAAATCGTTGACAATTATCCAGAATTTTGTTGAATGTGAAGCCCATAGGGAGCTTGTTTTAGCAGGATTAAAGTCTTACCGGAAATAAAACAAAGTTAGACACTGGTATTTATGTACCGTATTGAAAAACAAAGGGGGAAGATTTATGTACAAATTAGCAGTAGTTGGGACAGGCTATGTAGGCCTTGTAGCAGGTGTGTGCTTTGCCGAAGTAGGCCACCAGGTGACCTGTGTAGATATAGATGAAAATAAAATCAATCTAATGAAGCAAGGCATCTCTCCTATCTATGAAGCTGGTTTGGAAGAGTTAATGCAGAAAAATTATGCTGCAGGCAGGATTGAATATACAACTGATTATAAATCAGCTTACAAAGATGTAGATGCAATTTTTATAGGTGTGGGCACACCAGAACAGTCTGATGGTTCTGCTAACCTGAGCAATATAGCAACTGTAGCCAGACAAATAGCGGAAACGATTGAGAAGGATTGCCTGGTGGTAGTAAAGTCTACGGTACCGGTTGGTACTAATGACAAGGTTGAGCAATTTATTCATGATTTCTTGCCCCATGACGGGGATAAGATTACTGGCAATGGAAATGGATTCGGTAAAAAAATAAGAGTAGAAGTAGCGTCTAATCCAGAGTTTTTGGCTCAGGGTTCTGCTGTCCATGATACACTTCATGCTGCCCGAATTATAATTGGAACCGAGAGCAAATGGGCAGAAGAGATGCTCATGAACATATATAAGCCATTTAACCTCCCTATCGTGTCTGTTAGCAGGAGATCGGCAGAAATGATCAAGTATGCATCCAATGATTTCCTCGCTTTGAAAATATCCTACATGAATGATATTGCCAACCTATGTGAATTGGTTGGAGCAGATATTCAAGATGTAGCTAAAGGCATGAGCTACGATGAGCGTATTGGCAGCAAGTTCTTAAATGCCGGTGTCGGTTATGGTGGTTCCTGCTTCCCTAAGGATACCAAGGCTCTTGAATATTTAGCCAGACAAAATGGTTATGAACTAAGAACGATTAAAGCGGCTATTGATGTTAATCAAGACCAAAAAACTATGTTATATAGAAAGGCTTCCAGAAGATTAATCACTTTTGATGGCCTTAAAGTAGCTGTGCTTGGACTTACATTTAAACCAGGGACTGATGACTTAAGAGAAGCACCTTCTCTTGATAATATACCATTATTATTAGAACGAGGTGCGGATATTTATGCTTATGACCCAGTTGGAATGGATAACTTTAAGAAAAAATATCCTGAAGGGAAAAACGGAAGAGGTAGTATAACCTATGTGGAAAATCCGGAAG
>JAAZCB010000398.1 GCA_012513545.1 Clostridiaceae bacterium | reverse complement strand
TTCAACCTGACAAGCCCTTTGTCATGAAAATTGCAATGAATGTTTTACTGTAATTTGAAAGTTGCACTGTTGCAATTTTCACGCCAAGCCCTTCGGGCACGGGCTTGCAGGTTAAACAAATGTTAGACCTACAAAGAAAAAGGGCAAAAAATGTGGATATTTACGAATCGTGAAGTTGTTTCCATAGCTTTATTAATTTTACTTATTTCTTGGGGATTATTTTATAAAAATGTACGCAGTCAAATTCCAAACTTTATCAAATGCCTTTTCGCATGGAAATTGGTTGTCGTTTTTCTTTATGCCGCAATAGTTTTTGTTGGTATTATGTTTTTGATTTCTAAATTTATAAGTTTTGATATTTATACGATAAAAGATTCAATAATATGGTTTTTCTCTATCGGTTTAGGACTAATATTTGGAAATTTAAATGGATCGAAATTCAGTAAGAAGGAAATAATTAATAATGTAATTATTGATCCTCTGAAATTAACTGTTCTTATACAATTCTTGGTTTCGTCATATGTTTTTCCAATTTATGTTGAAGTAATCCAAGTACCATTATTAACAATAGTAGTAGTTTGTGAGGCTTACTCAAAGGATAAAAAAGAGTATGAATCTGCAAATAAAGTATTCAATAAAATAATGGCTTTAACTGGATGGTATTTACTTATTTATGTAGTTAGTTGCGCAATCGTAGACTATAAAAGTATTTTTACAGTCAAGTATTTGATAAGTTATTTTCTCCCAACACTACTTACACTATTATATCTTCCATTCGCATATATAATAGTTATTATATCAAAATATGAATTACAGTTTCTTAGATATGATAGAATTGATAATAAAAAACTGATCGGACTTCTAAAACTAAGAGTAGTTTTGTATGCAAAGTTTTCAATCAAAAAAATAGATGGGCTTTGTTCGGTATTAAACTACAATTACTACGGAATAAATACAAAAAATGACATAAAAGAATATATAAAAAGCTTAAAAAAGGATAAAAGTTTTTATCAAAAAACAGAGGTCTAACAACTGCTTCAACCGGACATTGCTATTGTCACGAAACTTGCTTTCTCGCTTCGCTCGGCAAGTTTCGCGCCAATTGACGCAATGCCGGTTAAGCAAATGTTATACGCACAGCGCTCAGCGCTGGAAAAATTAAAATGGAGAAATAAATATGACTGACAATGAACCTTTATCATCTTATTTGTTTGCTATAGAGATTGATGGCATTGAAACTGCACGATTCCAAAAATGTGAAGGGCTTGAAGCTGAAACTTCAGTTATTGAAATTGAAGAAGGTGGATATGGTATCCATCATTTTCCAGGAAGAACAAGATATCAAAATTTAATTCTAGAAAAAGGAATCAATGATAACAACGAATTATTCAATTGGTATAAACAAACATTATTAGAAGATAGAAAAATTGAACGCAAAAATGGTTCGATAGTATTAAAAAATACAGAAAACAAAGAAATAAAACGATGGAACTTTTTTAGAGCACTTCCATGCAGATGGATAGGACCAAAATTAGATTATAAAAATTCCGACAGTTTTGCCGTTGAACGAATTGACATTGCACACGAGGGGCTTGAAGTTGATAATGATAATGTTTTGCCACGATATTTTAATCAAAGAGATTTTTCTGATGATTTTGGAGAAATCTTCGGAAGAAATGCTTGTGCTGCAACTTCTTTATTAAATGAACTTTCAGAACAATATACTGCAAATACAGGTTCACAAATGACTCAAGAACAAGCAAATGCTGCTATGCAAAATGCTATTGATAGTGGAAATATTTCAGAAGATAATGCTAATGTAAATAGTTGGGAAGGTGCTGCAAATGACATGTGGAGTTCAACAGGACAATCTGGAAACTATACATATGGCGGTGAAAATCCAAGTGCTGTTATTTACGCTGAAGATTACAATGGAATTTCTGGAGCTGATCATTTTACTAACTCAAATGGAACTGGAACATACCACGATCCTTGGAGTGGTACAACAGGAACGGTTGGAGATACATCATTACAAGAAGGAAGAGAAACTAGAACATTAACATATAATCCAGAGGATTAAACAAAGAGGATGTTTATGAATAAGAAAGCTGTTATATTTATCATTATTAATTTTTTTATCATAAAAAATTTTTATTCAACTGACTTTTCTAAAGATAATGGAAAAATAATTCTTCAAAAGAACGAGAATAATATTCAAACTATTATAAGAAAATGTGAGTTAGAAGTAATTGTTGGAGATATGTTGAATCCTCAGCGTAGAGTAATTTATGATGGGATTTATAAAAAAAATGTTTTAGGAAATTTAGTTGATAATGATAAAATAAAGATTTTAGAGCTTTGTTCAGTTAAATATTTTGCAGAACCCAAAAAAAGAAATACTTATAAAGGTGATTTATGGTATAAAATTTCATTCAATGGAGGTACTGGTTGGATTTGTTATTATTATAATAAATATGAACATCATCCATTTGAAGAAAATGAGTACAAAAGAAGTACAATAGAAATTGATGGAAAACTTAAAAAAATAAGGGAATTAAATCAAGTTCTATCTGTGTTTGATAATTTGGATATTTTGGATTTACCAAGTATAAAAAATGGGAAAATTGTTTATACGATAAAACCAGGTTCTTCAGATCCGATTCAAACAAATATTAATATTGTTGCAATAGAAGAAGATGAAGATACTATTGAAGGCAAAAAGGATTATTGGTTAAAAATAAAATATAAAGAATTTGAAGGATGGGTTTTTGGAGCATATTGCTATGCAGAAAGAGGTGGTCCAAAATATGAAATTCCAGAAGAATTAATAAAATATGATTTTGGATGGTATAAGTAGAATAATATTCGTATAACAAAAAATTCAAGCTGACAACGCTTTTGTCATAATTTGTGCTATCGCCTACGGCTCTTTTACGCACAAATTACGCCAAGCCTGCGGCACAGCGTTGCAGCTTAATTTCATGTTCGATGGACGCCTTCGGCGCATGAGTGAATACCACAATTGAGTACACATAGACACAAATCCGGTCTAATCGTCACAATACAGTTGTAATCCGCCCAACATCGGTTTATACTTGATAAAGAAAC
>JAAZCB010000397.1 GCA_012513545.1 Clostridiaceae bacterium | reverse complement strand
TTTAGCCCATCCTTCCGGATCATCATATCCACCTGGATAGCCATCAAAAATAACAAGCATTCCTTTTGCTTTATTGATTTCACGATAAACGGAATATCCTTTACTAGGCATTTCCTTAAGTAGTTCAATTTCCTTATAGTGTGTAGCTGAAAAACATAGTATTGCCAATATGAAAATAACAATCACAGTAATTTTTAATTTCAATTTACTTACTCCTTCTTAACGTGCACATTTCTTTGTTTTTAGACGGTTAATAATTGAAAAACAATGGGTTGGGTCATTCGCACGCTATACAAGCAGTAATGCGGAGTCTTAGAAGGTTTACTGGTGGCACTGCGTGCTGGCGCTGATGGTTGGCTGTTGCAGGTCTGCCCATTTTCTTTCCGCAACGCATTCTTTTACTTACATCCATGGTATTTGACTGTATTTGGGATTCTATAAGGACTGTTTCTAATCATGTTATAACTTTGTACTTCACGTTTAAGCCCAAAACTCGCCAATAATCGGATTTCGGCTAAGAACACCAGGCCCAGCCCAGAATAAAGGATTTTGTCTTTTTTAGACTTGGCAAAAATAGGCCCTCCTAATACATAAGCAAGGCCAAATGCATCCAGTAAATAGTAACCAACTTGCAAAGCAGGATTAAGTGTTGAAAATGGATTACAGTCATGCAAATAATTCATCGCATACCCCGGACTAATCCAATTGTATTGAATAACTTTATCCTCTGCTTTTTCTGGAAGAATAAGAAAATTGTCTTCAGCGTTAATTATTGATGGGTTAATTTCTTGTTCATAGGCAGAAGCAAAAAATTCAAATACATTTATTCTTACCCTTTTGAAATCAGGAACATACAGTCGAAAGCCACTGAGCAATATTGAGTCCCCGGTATTGCAAATGGTATTTAGCTTTCTCAAATCTTGATGCAGGTATCTTCTATCTGCTTTTACTTCAGTGTATGCGATTAGCCATTTAAGCTTTTTATTACTGAATCCGATTTTGAAATCAGTATTAATTTTGTTCATTCTTTCCATTCCTAAATTACCGGCTATTTTTGCAATAATGGAAGTATCAAATGCTGGAAAATTATCAGTACAAGAGACGAACATATTCCCTTTGAATTGGATAAATTCATCTGAAGCATAAAGATATCCCAGAATGAAAAGTGTCAGCAAAGTAAACTTCTTAATCATTGAATTTTTCCTTTCCCTTGCGCCGCGTTTTATTCTTAATGGGCAGGCCTGCAATTGCCCACAACGAGGCTGTAGAAAAACCCCTTGTTCAAAAATATACCTCGATTTTCACCGCGCCAATATCTTTTCACCATACGGTGATCATTTTTTGCTATTTACCACAAACTATGAATAGTCACTCAGTTTGGAAAACACAACCATTACACCTTATTTTTCAGCAGAATATGATCACTTTTAACAGGATTGCCGGATCATACGCTCTTTTTTTCACTGGTTGCATCATTATGATAACGATTTTAGAATACTGAAATGTCAATTTTGTTATCGATAATGTAATCCAGTGCAAACTCGAAGGCCCTGATATAATCTGAATGGGCAAAACTGATCGAGATCAGCTTTCCCTGCTCGTAACTATACTTTTGATATTCGATTTTTTTATAGTTATCATGAAGAATCGCATTTTTTTTCTTATGGACCGCAAAAGCGGGAAGTGGGGG
>JAAZCB010000396.1 GCA_012513545.1 Clostridiaceae bacterium | reverse complement strand
GTGGTGCATGGATTGGTAATTCGCCAGCTGAAATCACTCAAGCAATTGAGATTATCTTGACAAAAGATGAGTCTTCTTATAATCAAATGTGTGATAATGCAAAAACTCTGGCTAAGAATTTTTCTTCAAATAATGTTATAAATCAATGGCTTGATTTGATTTCAGGAATTTATTCATTTTAAAAAATGCTATTAAATTGACCAGGCTGACCTTTAAATTATAAAAAGAGATGTTGAAACCTACATATATCAAATACACAAACAAGTATTTATATAATTTTCACTTATCAAACATGTGCGGTTCCATCCGACCATTAAAATAAATTATATGCGGATGAAACAGAAGGGTACCTTTTTTTTGCGATCGATACTCAGAGATATTGCTCTCAGAATAATGAGTTCAATCAGTACTCCACAACCAGGAATACATATAATAAGTTTACATGCCACAGGTTTAAACTACACAACTGAAAATAAACAAATCGTATACGAAGAATTTTGCGATTTTCTATCCTTTTTAAGAAAATATTGTGAATTTATCAGAATCGAGGACTCGGTAAAACAGATACTCAACAAGACCATTACTGCTGACAGGTTGATATCATTCACATTTGACGATGGTTTTAAGGAATGTTATACAATTGTTGCTCCTGCCCTCGAAGAATTCAATACAAACGCTGCATTTTTCATTAATTGCGGATTCATCAATGGAGATGAAGCTTACAGAAAACGCTTCACCTCTGATATCATTGAATCGCCGGGGAAATTACCTATAAACTGGGATGAAGTGATTGACCTTAGCAGACGAAAACACATAATCGGATCTCATACCCTCGACCATGTAAATCTCAATTGCAAGGATCTGAACCTGATCGATTTCCAGATCTCTGAAAATAAGAGGCTGATTGAGAAACATTTGAAACAATCATGCGATTTTTTCGCCTTCCCCTATGGTCAATACCATCATATCAGTCTTGAAGCACTTCAAATAGCGGAAAAATATCACAAATACATTTTCGGCAGCTTTAATTACAAGAACTACTACTCTTTTAACAATAGAATCCTAAACAGACGTCATATTGAGAGCTGGTGGCCAAAATCACATATAAAGTACTTCCTTTCAGCATCAAAAAAATATTGATATATTTAAGGAATTGTCTATAATGAAACCCACATTTATCAAATGCACAACCATATATGTATATAATTTTAAGACAATGTGGGTTCCATCCGACCTTTAAAATAAATTATGCACGTGTGAAAACCATTTTTTTCTGTTAGAATAAACGGTTATACTAATATTTTGCATACTTTTCCCTTCAATATCAAGGGATGTTCCTATTATCAAGATAACGAATATTTAATAATATAATAATAAAGCTTCTAAATGAGGATTCTTCATCTTTGTCTCGCTAACTTTTATATTGATAATTACTCATATCAGGAAAACATGCTGCCTAAATACCATAAAATGATGGGGCATTATGTTTCTGTGATTGCATCAAAGGTTTCTTTTGATGAAAACGGTGAATTATGTCTGCTGAAAAAGCAAGGAGAAACTTTGAGCCGGGAAGGCTATAAAGTTTTAAGACTTAGATATAAAAGATTCCTTTATCCATTAAATAAAAGAATCAGAAGATATGAGAGAACATATATTTCAATAAAAGAGGAAAATCCTGATATAATATTCGTTCATGGTTGCCAATTTTGGGATATAAAAAAAATCAGGGAATACAAAAGGCATAATAGAAATGTTTAAATCTTTGTCGATAATCATGCTGATTTTAATAATAGTGCTTCTAACTGGATTTCAAAACATATATTGCATAAAGTTATCTGGAGGCATTGTGCAAAATCAATTGAAGGTTTTACCGAGAAATTTTATGGAGTTACTCCAAACCGATGTGCTTTTTTAGAGAATGTATATAAAATTGAAAAAAACAAAATTGAGCTGTTATTGCTTGGAGTAGATGATGAAAGAATTAATGTTGACCAGAAAGAAAACATCAGGTCACGTGTAAGAAAAATGTATAATATCCCGGAAAATGATTTCGTAATAATATCAGGTGGCAAATTAGACTTAAGAAAAAATGTGCATTTATTGATACAGGCTGTAAATGAACTGGAAAATGATAAAATAAAACTGATATTATTCGGTAAAATAAAATTACAGATCCAACCAGAATTGATCGAATTATGCAAATCAGATAATATTAGGTATGTCGGATGGGTCAATTCCAATAATATTTATGATTTGTTGCAGGCATCAGATCTTGGGGTTTTTCCTGGAACTCATTCAGTATTATGGGAACAAGCCGTTGGCACAGGACTTCCCTGTATATTTAAATATTGGGAGGGCATGGACCACATCGATTTAGACGGTAATTGCAGATTCCTTTATAATGACAGTGTCTCAGAAATAAAGAAAATACTTGAAGAGGTAATCAATGACCGTGATCAGTATTCCAGAATGAAAGATGTTGCTGAAAGTAATAAAAGAAAAAAATTCTCTTACCATGAGATAGCAAGGAAAGCAATAGAATATTAATAAGGACTTTATTAAATAATACACGAAACAAAGATCCTGTGATAACAATCGATATATTATATCCATGAGAAATATTGAGAAATAAAGGAACCTGTACTTATACTTTATGTATAAATGAAGATTTTGATTATTACCCAATATTTCTGGCCTGAAAATTTCAAGATTAATGATCTTGCAGAAAGTTTTCAAAAAAATGGCCATAACATCACTGTTTTAACAGGAATACCAAACTACCCGGAAGGCAGATTCTATGACGGATATGGTTTGTTTAAACCCAAAAAAGAATCATATAAGAACATCAAAATCATCCGTAGCTGGCTGATACCCCGTGGTAAGGGTAATTCTTTGAGACTATTCTTAAACTATTTTTCTTATGCCTTCTTCGCTTCAATTGCATCTCTGGTAAGATTAAAATCTGAATATGATGTCGTTTTCGTTTTTGAAGTGTCTCCGGTAACTGTTGGAATTCCGGCAGTGGTCTTGAAAAAATTCCGGAAAATACCGATATTCTTTTGGGTACAGGACCTTTGGCCGGAAAGTGTATATGCTGCAAGTAACTTGAAGAAAAGATATTTTGAAAAATGGCTTACAGAATTGGTTAAATATATATATAATAACTGCGACAAGATATTTGTTTCATCCAGGGGATTCATTAAATCTATAACTGAAAAGGGAGTCGATTTGAAAAAAATTGAATATATCCCTGTTTGGGCCGAAGATGTGTTTTTCGAGAAATATGAAGCTTCTGAGTTCCAAAAGTTTAACTCAATTATCCCTTCCCATTCTTTCAATATTGTTTTTACCGGAAATATCGGAGAAGCTCAGGACTTTGAATCAATCATTAATGCAGTCAGTTACCTCAGGGACTATAAGGATATAAAATGGCATATTATTGGGGATGGCAGAAAAAGGGAATGGCTGAGAAATGAAATTGAAGCAAGAAACCTTCTGGATAATATTACTTTACCAGGAAGATATCCACTTAATTTAATTCCATACTTTTACTCCAGGGCAGATGTCCTTATCCTGGCTTTAAAAGATGAGTATATTTTTTCGCTTACCGTGCCTGCGAAATTGCAAACCTATATGACCTCAGGCAAACCAATTGTTGCAATGATAAACGGCGAAGCAGCCAATATTATCAATGAATCCGCTTCTGGTTTTGCAAGTAATTCCGGAGATCATATCAGCTTCGCGGAAAACATACTTAAAGTTTACAGGATGCCCGAAAAAGAGAGAAATCTACTTGGTGAAAATGCAAAAATATTCTATAAGAATTATTTTGATAAAGAAAAGATACTTGATAAAATTGAATCTTTATTCAGGATTTATTCATAGAGCAGATGACTTCATTATTGATAACTGGTTCATCGGGTTTTGTTGGCACATATTTCATTAACAATAACACTGGCTTCAATATAAGAGAAGTTGATCTGTTGACGCAAAAGGTTCCGGAAATAGATTTTAAAGGTATCGACTCTGTATTGCATCTGGCTGCTTTGGTACATCAGTTAAAACCAGTAAAAATTGAAGAGTATTTATCTATAAACAGCGACCTGTCTTTTAAACTGGCAAGCCGGGCAAAAGCTATGGGTGTAAAGCACTTCGTTTTTATGAGTACTGTAAAAGTATACGGTAACTCAACAACCGGTTCAGTCGCCTGGAATGAATTATCAGCTTGTTCACCAAAAGACCCGTATGGTTTCAGCAAGCATAAAGCTGAAGAACGCCTTAAAGAACTTGAGGACAGTAATTTTAAGGTAGCAATAGTCCGGTCTCCCATTGTTTATGGACCAAATGTCAAGGCAAATATGCTCAACTTCATCAGACTGATAGATAAAATGTCAGTCCTTCCATTTGCCGGCATCCAAAACAGGAGATCAATGGTTTACCTGGGTAATTTGACGACTCTTCTGGGATTAATCATTAACGAAAAATCCTCTGGCATTTTTCTGGCGGGTGATCCTAAACCGCTAACTACTACTTCAATTGTTGAATTAATTGCAGCTAATCTTAATAAAAAAATAATACTAATAAAGACACCTGATATTGGCGTTTCAATGTTGCAGAAGATAACTCCATCTTTTTATGAACGTTTATGGGGATCCCGTGAAATTAATAATTCCGAGACCAATAAAATATTGAACTATACTCCCCCCTTTTCTACTGAAACAGGCTTTACAG